>DASQRV010000080.1:0-3516 GCA_035642735.1 Steroidobacteraceae bacterium | reverse complement strand
CTGTTCGGCGAGACGTGCAGCGTGGAGGAGCTGCTGGCGCTGCTCGCCACGCAGGCGGCCGGCGGCGCCGCGCCCTTCGCACACCTGCTGCGTAATGCCGATGAGACGGCTTCCCGCTCGGCCTGAGCGGGTGGACCCGTCCCCGCCGGACTACCGGCTCTGCCAGCTGCTGGAGGCGAGCGGCTTGTCGGGGTTCTGAGCACCGCGCTGCACATCGGCGCGCACCGCCTGCTCGGTCTGCTGTGAGAGCGCCGCGAGCGCCACCCCGCTCGCCTGCTCGAAGGCCATCACCACCTCGCCGAGGCGGTTGGCCGCGGCCGCCGCGCTGCCTGCGGCGGTGAAGGTCGCGAGCACTTCGCGACCCTCACGGCGACCGACGACGCACTCGAGCACCACGTGCACCACGGGCGCACCGGCTCCCTCGCCGTAGTCGGCCTCGAAGCGCTGCAGGTGTATCTGCAGCAGGTAATCCGGGGGGAACGGGCTCCCGGAACTCCCCACCGAAGCCCAGGCGCCCGAGGCGCGCAGCGTCTGCACGGCGAGCGCTTCGATCAGCTCCGGCGCCGGCGCCGGCCAGCGGCTGCCGCTGAAGAAGTCCATGCGGTGATCGGCCTGCACCAGCATGATGCGGCTGGTGTCGAGGCCGGGGCTGGCGGCCGGATGGATGACCCGCACCGAGGCCGGGATCGCCGGCGTGGCGGTGGCTGCGGGCGCACCGGCCTGCGGGGTCCGCGCCGCCGGCGCGCGCAGGTAATAGGTCTGCTCGGGCTTCTCCTTGCTCTGAAACAGGCCCGAGCAGCCGGCCAGCCCGAGGCACAGGAGTGGCAGTGTCCGCAGGGTGGCGCTGGCAGGCCTCACCGCGGGATCTCCACGCCGCGCGCGGGCTGCTGATACAGCAGTTGGTTCGGGTTCTCGCGCAGGCTGTTGGCGAGCGCCTGGATGTCCTGGGCCGCGGCGCGGCCCTCGCGCACGAAGCGCTCGATCTCCGGCAGTCCCTCGTGGGTGAAGGCGCGTATGTCCTGGCGGTTCTCGCCGATCAGCTTGTTGAGCTGGACACTGGCGTTGGCGAGGTTATCGCCGATGGTGCGCGCCCGCGCGAGGGTTTCACGCACCTCCGGCTGCGCGGAATCGAGCAGTTCGTGGGCGCTGCGCGCCGAGGCGGTGAGCTCGGTGCTCGCCGCGCGCAGCTCGCCGATGAGCGAGTTGAGATCGTGCACCGTCTGCGGCAGGCGGCTGCTTGCCTTGTCGAGATTGCCGATCGCGGCTGACACGGCCGACAGATTCTCATTACTCAACAGCTCGTCGGCCCGCTTCACCACATCGTTCGCCGACGCCACCAGCTCCGGCAGGCTCGCGAGGAACACGTCGAAGCGCGAGGGCGCCGAGCGGATCACCGGGTACTTCAGCCCGGCCACCGCCGGCGTCGTCGGGCCCTGGTCGTGGTCCTCGCGCAGATCGATGTACAGGAGCCCGGTGATGCCCTGGAGCTGCAGTTCTGCCACCGTGTGGGGGGAGACCGGGGTGCGCGCATCGATGTCGACGATCACCTGCACGCGCGAGGAGTCGCGCGGATCGATGCGTATGTCGACCACGCGGCCGACGCCGACGCCGAGGTAGCGCACCGCCCCGCCCTTGTCGAGCCCGCTGACGCTGCCGGTGAAATAGATCTCGTAGCGGTTGTAGTCGCGGTGCTCACGGGTATCGGAGTACCAGTAGACGAACAACGCCCCGAGCAGTGCCGCGATCACTACGAACGCCCCGACCGCAGCATAGTTGGCTTCACGCTCCATGCGGATCCTCGCCAGCCAGCGCCGCGAGCCGCGCGCGCGCCCGCTCGCCGTGGAAGTACTCCTGGATCCAAGGGTTCGGGTGATCGACGATGCGGTCCAGGGTGTCCGATTCCATGTGCCGGTCCACGATCACCCCGACACGATTGCAGGTACGGAAGATGCTGTCCAGATCGTGTGTGATCATCACGATGGTCAGGCACAGCTGTTTCTGCAGGAACAGCACCAGGTCGTCGAAGGCCGCCGCGCTCACCGGATCGAGCCCGGAGGTGGGCTCATCGAGAAACAACAACGCGGGATCGAGCGCCAGCGCGCGCGCGACGGCGGCGCGCTTCACCATGCCGCCGGAGAGCTGCGAGGGGTACTTGCCGGCGGCATCCGCCGCCAGGCCCACCAGGCGGATCTTGAGCAGCGCCAGATCGTCGAGCACCGTTTTCTCGAAATCGAAATACTCGATCATGGGCAGCTGCACGTTCTGCAGCACCGTCAAGCCCGAGTAGAGCGCCCCCTCCTGGAACGCCACCCCGTAGCGCATCTTGATCGGGCGCAGCTGCGCCTCGCTCAGGTGCGTGATGTCGTGGCCTTCGATGCACACGGTGCCGGCCTGCGGATGCTGCAGCCCGAGGATGGTCCGCAACAGCACCGACTTGCCCGAGCCCGAGCCGCCGACGATGCCGAATACCTCGTCCCGGTAGACCTCCATGTCGAGACCGTCGTGCACCAGCTGGCTGCCGAAGCGGGTCACGAGTCCGCGCACTTCGAGGATCGGCTCCTTGCCGTTCATCAGATGTCCAGCTTGAGGAAGAACACCGCGAACATCGCATCCGCGAGGATCACGAGGAAAATCGCCTGCACCACGGCGACCGCCACCTCGTGCCCGAGCACGCGCGCCGAGCCGCGCACCCGCAGGCCGTGCCGGCAGCCGGCGAATCCGATGAGCAGCGCGAACACCGGCGCCTTGATGATGCCGACCCAGAAGGTGGTGGGCGAGATGGCCTCGTTGGCGCGGCTCAGGAATTGCGCGAGGGAGATGTTGAGCAGGTAGTGGCTGAGCACTGCCCCGCCGGCCAGCCCGACGAGGTCCGCGATGACGGTGAGCAGCGGCAGTGCGATGGTGAGTCCCAGGAGCCGCGGCACCACCAGCACCTCGAACGGGTCGACGCCGGTCGCAATCAGCGCATCCACCTCCTCGTTGAGCTGCATCGAGCCGAGCTCGGCGGCGAAGCTGCTCGCCGTGCGGCCGGCGACGATGATCGAGGTGAGGAGCACCCCGAGCTCCCGCAGCACGCCGATCGTCACCAGGTCCACCACGTAGATCTCGACGCCGAGTCCGCGCAGCTGCTGCGCGCTCATGTAGGCGATGATGACGCTGATGAGAAACGCGATGAGCGCGACGATTGGAATGGCGGTGATGCCGGTGTCGTACACGTGCCGGGCGACGGAAATCGGCCGCAGGCGGCGCATGCTCCCGAAGCCTGCGAGGAAAGTGAGGCAGGTGCGGCCGCCAAACGCGAGTCCTTCGATCAGGTCGCGCCAGGCGAGCACGGCATTGCGGCCGATGTCGGTGAGCAGTCGGTGTTCGGCCGGCGCGGCGCCCGCGGGCGGCGCGGCGCTGCCCGGCTCCGGCTCCTTCAGCGTCTCATCGAGGAGGTGCAGCTGAGCGGGGGGTGTCCCGTCGAAAGATACCGTGGCGCCCGTAGCGCGTGCTCTCTGCAGGAACTCCCGCAGT
>DASQRV010000079.1:0-3247 GCA_035642735.1 Steroidobacteraceae bacterium | reverse complement strand
TCCGAATCTCGGCGGCTATCCGCAGTTTCCCGCCGTCAATGGCGTGTGCGTCAAGGGCACCGCCCCCCGCAATCCCCTCGGCCAGTGTTTCGAGCCCGGCTGGGCCTTCGCGAGCAGCTTCGCCTGGGGCTACGTCGTCTCGGGGCGTCTCGAGTACGACAGCGTGATCGGCGACTGGAACCTGCTGCCGCACTTCACTTACGTACAGGACGTGAACGGGGTTTCGCCGGGGCCCGGAGGGGCTTTCGTCGGGGGCCGGATCTCGACCACCGTGGGTCTCACGGCCAGCCTCCACAATACCTGGGAGCTCGATGTCTCATACACCAACTACAACTATCTCTCGGGCGTCGGCCAGTACACGCTGCTCAACGATCGCGATTTCATCGCGGCCAGCATCAAAGTCTCGTTCTGAAGGCTGCGACCCGAGTTGTCCCGGGCACGCACGATGGAGAGGGCGCCATGAAAATGCTGATTCGGTCTGCCGCCGCGGGAATGCTGTTCGCATCGGTGGTCTTTGGCGCCGTGAGCCCGCAGGAAGCCGCCCGGCTGGGTCAGGATCTCACGCCCCTCGGCGGGGAGAAGGCCGGTAATAAGGATGGCAGCATTCCGGCGTGGACCGGCGGGCTTAAGTCCGCGGCCGATGCCGGCTTCCCCAACTACCGCAGCGGCGAGCACTACCCCGATCCCTTCGCCAGCGACAAGCCGCTCTTCACCATCACCTCGGCCAACCTGAGCCAGTACGCGGCGAAGCTCACCGAGGGCCAGAAGGCGCTGTTCAAGACCTATCCCGACTACAAGATGATCGTCTACCCGACGCATCGCAGTGGGGCGTCCCCGGAGGCGGTGTACGAGGCCACCAAGCGTAACGCGACCACCGCGAAGCTCGTGCCCGACGGCAATGGCTTCAGCGGCGCGATCGCCGGAACGCCGTTTCCGATTCCGGAGAACGGACTCCAGGTGTACTGGAACCACGTGACGCGCTGGCGCGGCCTCGCGGCGGCGCTGCAGATCGGTCAGGCGCCCATGACCGCAGGCGGCGGTTTCACGCTCGTGAACTTCAAGGATGAGTTCTACTTCCAGTACTACAACCCCGGCATGACGGAAGCGGGACTCAACAACATCCTGCTGTTCTTCACCCAGGAGACCACCGCGCCGGCGCGCCTCTCGGGCGAGGTGCTGCTGGTGCACGAGACCATCGACCAGGCGAAGGAAGCCCGGCGCGCCTGGATCTACAACCCCGGTCAGCGCCGCGTGTTGCGCGCGCCGAACGTTGCCTTCGACAATCCGGGGACGAACGCCGACAACCTGCGCACCAATGACCAGTTCGATATGTACAACGGCAGCCCGCAGCGCTACGACTGGAAGCTCATCGGCAAGAAAGAGATGTACGTCGCCTACAACGCCTACCGGCTGCAGGACCCGAAGCTGAGGTACAGCGAGCTGCTGCACAAGGCGCACATCAACCAGGACCTCGCACGCTATGAGCTGCATCGCGTGTGGGTGGTGGACTCGACGCTCAAGCCCGGTCAGAGCCACATCTACAGCCGCCGCACGCTGTACGTCGATGAGGACTCCTGGCAGATCCTCGCCATTGACTGCTACGACACGCGCGGGCAGCTCTGGCGCGTGCAGGAAGGGCACGCGATGAATTACTTCAATCTGCCCTCGCTGTGGACTGCCATGGAGCTGGTCATGGACCTCACCAACGGCCGCTATCTCGCGCTCGGGCTGCAGAGCGAGGAGCGAGGATCCTACGACTTCAGCATCAAGCGCACGCCCGCCGACTACCAGCCGGGCACGCTGGAGCGGCGCGGCATCCGCTGACAGCCACAGCGTGCACTCGTGTGTGCGAGGGTAGGCGCGGCTGCAGTCCAACCATTTAGTCGTGCCCTGCTGCTTGCGGCACTGATCTGCGCGCCCGCCGCCTCGTGGGCGGCCGATCCGCCCACCGTTGCGGATGAGGCCGCCGCCGAGCCGGTGCGTGCGGCAGAGCGCGTACCGCTCGCGGCCAGGGGACTGCTCATCGCCATTGCGCCCGCCGGCGAGCGGCTGGTGGCCGTCGGCGATCGCGGCATCATCGTGCTGTCGGACGATCGGGGCGCGAACTGGACCCAGGCCGAGTACGTCCCGAGTCAGGCGCTGCTCACCGGGGTGTGCTTTCTCGATCCGCAGCGCGGCGTGGCGGTGGGGCACGACCAGGTCATCCTCACCACCGCGGACGCGGGCCGCACCTGGAAACGCACGCACTTCGCGCCGCAGGCGCCGGGGCCGCTGCTCGATGTGTGGTGCGGAGCCTCCGGTGTGGTCATTGCGGTCGGTGCCTACAGCGCGTACCTGACCAGCGCCGATGGCGGCGCGAGCTGGCGTGAAGTGAAGTTCACACCCGCAGGCGCGAAAGCAGCACCGGCCCGTGCCGGCGCGGCGCCGGCACCGCCCGCCCCGCCGAGCGCTGGCGCGGAGGAGGAAATCGGCGGCGGCTACCACCTCAATCGTATCGTGACGGCCGGTGGCGGGCGGCTCTACATCGCAGGTGAAGCCGGCCACCTCTATCGGTCGGACGATGGCGGCGCGACCTGGCACACCCTCGCCTCGCCCTACGAGGGCTCGTTCTTCGGCGTGCTGCCGCTCTCGGGCGATGAGGTGCTCGCCTTCGGGCTGCGGGGGCATCTCTATCGCTCGGCGGATGCCGGCGGCAGCTGGCAGCAGATCGGCACCGGCACGGTCGCCATGCTCACGGGCGCCGCGCCCTTCGACGCTCATGCGCTCGCTATCGTCGGGCTAGCGGGCGTGGTGCTCGTGAGCCGCGATGGCGGCCGCAGTTTCACCTTACTGCAGCAGGCCGATCGTGCCGGGCTGTCCGCGGTCGTACCGGCGGGCGGCGGTCGGCTCGCGGTGGCGGGTGAGGACGGCGCCAGGCAGATCACACTCGGCGGCACGCCCGTGGCGGCCGGGAGTGCCTCGCCGTGACGACGGGCGGCGATGTTCCACATCTTCCCCCAGGGCTGGTCGGCCGGCTCGAGCGGCTGATCTTCACCCACCGCACGGCGATCCTCGTGCTGTTCGCGCTCGGCACGGTGCTGCTCGGGGCGACTGCCGTGCACGGCTTGCGCATCGACACCTCGTTCAACAAGACCCTGCCCCTCCGACACGAGTACATGCGCACCTACCTCGACCCCAGGGTGGCGGAATTCCGTGGCGCGAATCGCGTGCTGGTCGCACTGATCGCGCGCGACGGCAACATGTTCAC
>DASQRV010000078.1:0-6112 GCA_035642735.1 Steroidobacteraceae bacterium | reverse complement strand
CTTCAACGGCCCCATGCAGATCCTGTCACAGCGCGTCGGCGCCCGAAGAATCCACACTGACGAACTACCGATCGCTGAGCCGGAGGAACGGCGTCCTGTGGAGACGCGAGACTTTCTTGCGAACTCCCGGCATGAATGGTCCGAAGCACTGTGCCGCACGCGCTTGGGTCTTTACGTCGAAAGCCCGATAGACGTGAATCAATCGTTCCCCTAGAAGTGTGAGCGTCGCCCCACCGCCCCCGCGGCCGCCCGTGGCGGTGAGCACCACGGGTTCGAGGAAACAACTGTTCAGACTATCCAGCAGCTCCCACGCACGGCGATAACTCACTTTGAGGTTGCGTGCGGCTTGCGACAGCGAGCCGCAGTGCTCGATCTGCTCGAGCAGCGCGATCTTGCCTGGTCCCAGGCCATTCTTGGAACCGAAATCGATCCGGAAGCGAATACGTGGATACGTTATTTTCGGCCTAGAACTCACCCCAACACGCACTTCATTGATGCCTGGGCTCGTCGCGCCCGGCAGGGCATAGGTCGATGGTAAAGACGGCGCCTTCCTCGATGCGCCTCTCTAGTTCAGAACTTGAAACGACTCGGCCGTTCGCCGACCCACATCCCGGGCAAGTGCTCTCGGCTGTGGTGTCGCTGAGCAGGGTGAATCTGCTGCAATCCGGGCATTCATAGAACTTCGGCTCTAATTTGCGCCCCACCGCGGCTCCCTCGCGCCCCTTTTGTATCCATTATATCCAGCCGGACATAGCGATTTATGGGCCGTGTTGCGTTCGTGACCGCAATCTTGCTGCTGCGACGCTGAAGAACGCCCCCGGCGAGCAGAGGAGACGCACGGTTACGGGGGGCGGTCTCGACTGACGGCGATCCATGCCTCTCGCCGGGGACTGCACCCTAAGAACTACCACGCCGATACTGCAAACGTTTTATTGCGGAGCACAGAACAACGTTCCCCGAAAACATTCGCTTACAAAGCTCGCTGCGGCCTACTCCCCGGTTCTGATCGCCAACCGCCTTAAGCCACCGCAGCCACGCTCTGCGCTCTGGCCCCCGGCGGGAAGCTCTGCAGGATCGCCCGACGCAGTGTGATCTGCGCGGCACGGATCACCGCTTGCTCGTTCATGCGCGGACGGATCGTCGAACCCGCGGGAAGAGTCACTGCTGAGACCGGAACGCACGCCGTTCACAGTGGCATGCCAGGGGCAATGTGGGCCTGTCACTGCCCCCGGTGAGTGTGCTCGGACGCCGCCAGGTCGTTGATCAGCTCGAAGAGCTTTGACTCACTGCCAGCCTTGGCGACGTCGGTGCTGTACTTGCCGCCCACGACGAAGAACGGCACGCCCTGCACGTGATAGCGCTGGGTGATCTCCTCCGCGTGCTGCAGGTTGGAGCTGACTCCGAAATCGTTGTAGGCCCGGGCGAAGTCGGCGGCGCTGATACCGTGCTGCACGGCGAACTGCTGTTGCAGGCGGAAGGTCTCCTCTTCGGTCTGGCCGACCAGCGGCGGGATGCGGTTGCCGATATCCTCGTGGATCGTGTCGAAGGCCGTTTCCACCAGATCGTCCCGGCCGAGCGCCTCGAGCGTGTAGTACAGCCGCGCGTGCGCGCGGTGGATGTCCTGCCAGATCACCGGAACCCTGACGAACTCGACGTAGGCGGGCTTGGTCTTCAGCCAGCTGCGGATGTGTGGCTCGATTTCGTAGCAGTGCGGGCAGGCGAGCCAGAAGACTTCCATCACTTCCACCTTGCCGCTCCCGACACTGGTCGGCTGCGCTGGAACCACCGGATCGTAGTTCACGCCCGGCCGCCACTTGCCGCCCGGCAGCTGCGCGCCCGCCGCCGCACCCGCGATTTTCTCCAGCGAAGCGTCGCTGCGCTCCTGGTGATCGCCGTCGCCATCGACCGATTCCTGGGAGGCAGTCGCCTGCTCTGTCTCGCTCCGTGCCGACCGCGCCTCCGCTGGCGGCGGGGCCGCGGGCGGTGTCGCCTGGGTGTCGGCGGCAGGCGATGGCGTGGGCGCGGGCGCGGGTGCCTGGCGCGCACAGGCAGACAGAGCCAGTAGCGCCGCGACGGCGAGAACGGTACGAATCCGCATGTGAGGTCCTTGGGTCAGCGCATGCCCTGGACGTAGGAGGCTACGTCACGGATCTGCTCGGGGGAAAGGCGCCGCGCGATGGTGAACATCATGGCGCCGTTGCGCGACGCTGCCTCGGGGCGGGGGCCCGTATAGCGTGCGCCGCTGGCGTAGTCGTTGAGCTGCTTCACCACGTACACCGACTGCTGCGCGCGCAGCGCGGGATATCCGGCAGCGAGGTTGCCACGGCCGACCGGACCGTGACAGGCGACGCACGCCGGAACTTCGCGCGTGTTGTCACCCCGCAGGTACAACGCCTCACCCGTCTGCCAGTAGGAGGGATCGGCCTCGAGACCCTGCGGACTCTGGGCCTGGTAATAGACCGCGAGATCGTCGATGTCCTGATCGCTGAGTGTGCTGGCGAGCGGTTTCATCACGGGGTTAGCGCGGACTCCGGAGCGGAACAGCCGCAGCTGCTCGACGATGTAGACCGCATTCTGTCCGGCGAGCCGCGGCCAATCGGGGCTTGTACTGTTGCCGTTCGGGCCGTGACAGGCCGAGCACACCACGGCCTTGGTCGCGCCGTGTGCCGCGTCGCCGTGCGCGAAGGGATCGATGAGAGGCGCGCTCGCCGGGGCGCTCGCCTGAGCTCCGGCAGCGGCGGAGCCCGTCGTCGCTGGCGCGGGCGCGGGAGTTGCCCCGGTCCCGGGAGCGGCCGTCGGTGTTTGCGCCATGGCCAACGGCGCGAGCGACGACAGCGTCGCCGCAAGCAGCCGCCCCAACCAACCGACCGTCATGCTCTGCGGCATCTGTTGCGCTTTCCCGTGTCCCCGCCGATGGCGCAAGGGCGGCGAATTGTACACTAGAGCCGTGCCTGCGCTTTCCGACGCTTTGCCAACATGAGCCGCCTCGGCGAGGCGCGCTTCCTCACGAGCGTCGCGGCAGCGGCGCAGTTTCCCGCCGACGTCGGCGCCGAGGTTGCGTTCGCCGGGCGCTCCAACGCCGGCAAGTCGAGTGCCATCAACGCCATCACGCAGCGTCGCGGCCTCGCCCGCACGAGCAAGACACCGGGCCGCACGCGGCTTCTGAATTACTTCGAGCTCGCTCCGGCGAGGCGCCTGGTCGACCTGCCGGGCTATGGTTACGCGAGTGTAGCGGCAGCCGAGCGCGGCGCCTGGCTGCCATTGCTCGAGGGTCTGCGCGCGAGAGCTTCCCTCAAGGGCTTGTTCGTGATCGTGGACTCGCGGCGGGGGCTGACGGAGGGGGACGAGGGGGTCTTCGAATGGGCGCAGGGCGACCATCGCCTGCATGTGCTGCTCTCGAAAGCGGACAAGCTCAACCGTGGCGAGTCGGCGGCGGTGCTGCGCGCCACCTCGGCGCGCCTGGCTGGTCGGGGCACGGTGCAGCTGTTCTCGGCGCTTCGGGGTATCGGCCTGCACGAGGCGCAGGAGACCCTGGCGAGTTGGCTCGGACTCGGGTCCCGCTCGTGAGGGCGCAGAAATAAAAAACCCCGGCGGTGTGAACCGCCGGGGCAGACTAACCCGGCACAGGTCTCGTGAACCGGGTCTACCCGCTCAGGGAGGGAAGCGGGGAGTGCGATGCACTCGATAGATTCGACGCAGGGCGTTCAGGAGAGTTCCGTCACGGCCTAGAAAAAATATGTTTTCAAATCATAAGTTTGCTGAAGCGGATGTATCTTCCGCGCCACAGACTGAGGCTTCGACTGTGCCGTATGGGCGGCAGAGCCGCCAGCGCAGGACCCCTCAGAAATTCAGAAAAACCGACAGCGATGCGACGCTCGCGCCGCTCGTGTTCGGCACGTTGAAGTTCTCGTATTCGAGCCGCGCGCCGAACATGCTGATGTGTGCCTGAACGCCGATGCCCCAGGCGAACTCCGTGCCGTTGGTCGAAAAACTTCCCGGTGACACGAGCGAGTTGACGTCACCGTTGAGCTTCCAGCGCGCAAGTCCCGCCTTGCCGTAGAACTCGACGATCGGCAGCGGAATCGGCAGGAAACCGACGGCGTAGGCGGCCAACGCCTTGCCATCGGCGTGTGCGGTGACATTGCCGCTGCCGGAGGTGGTCGTACTGCTGCCGCTGCCGAGATCGATGTAGTCCAGCTCCCCCGCCAGCCAGTTGAGCGGACGCACTCCGGCAAACGCCTTCCACGAGGTGTTCTTGAGATCGGGTAGTCCACCGAGATCGGTGATGTCGCTCACCGAGTTCCGCACGACACCCGCACCGACGTAGAAGAAGCCGTTGTCAGCCCGGGCGGCGCTCGCCCCGAGCGCCAGCACCGTGAGCAGCATGAGCTTGCGCATGATCAGCCCTCTCGTCCCTGGAATCACGCCATGGGGAAACGCTAGCACAGCGATGGCGCTGACACAGTGAAGACGCCGACACCGCAGCGCCGCGCCAGCGAGCGTCGCCGCCTTGCGACACGCGGCCCGCCTTCCACTGATGGCGTGTTTCAGTGCGCCTCGTCCCAGTTGGCGCCCGTGCCGACATCGACGCGCAGCGGCACGCTGAGCGTTGCCGCCGTCACCATGTGATCGCGCACCGCCGCTGCGGCCGCCTCCGCCGCGTCGGCCTGCACTTCCAGCACCAGCTCATCGTGCACCTGCATGATGAGCCGCGCCGGCGCTCCGGAGCTCCGGCACCACTCGTGCACGCTGATCATGGCGCGCTTGATGATGTCGGCCGCCGTGCCCTGCATCGGCGCGTTGATGGCGGCGCGCTCGGCGTACTGGCGCAGCTGCGGGTTGCCCGAGCGGATGTCCGGCAGGTACAGCCGCCGGCCGAACACGGTCTCGACATAGCCGAGCTCGCGTGCCTGAACCCGCATGTCGTCCATGAAGCGCCGCACGCCCGGGTAACGCTGGAAGTAACGCTCGATGTACTGCTGCGCCGTGCCGCGCTCGATACCGAGGTTGCGGGCCAGGCCGAAGGCCGACATGCCGTACATCAGCCCGAAGTTGATCACCTTGGCAGTGCGGCGCTGGTCGGCAGTGACGGCGGCGAGCTCGCAGGCGAAGACCTCGGCCGCAGTCGCCCGGTGCACGTCGCGGTCCTCGGCGAACGCGGCGCGCAGGCTTTCATCCCCCGAGAGGTGCGCCATGATGCGCAGCTCGATCTGCGAGTAATCGGCGGCCAGCAGCACCGCACCGGGAGGTGCGATGAACGCCTGGCGAATGCGGCGCCCTTCCGGGCCGCGGACCGGGATGTTCTGCAGGTTCGGATCGAGCGATGACAGCCGCCCGGTGGCGGCCACGGCCTGTGCGTAGTTGGTGTGGATGCGCCCGGTGCGCCCGTGCACGAGCTCGGGAAGCTTGTCAGTGTAGGTGGACTTGAGCTTGGCGAGGGCGCGGTACTCGAGCACGATCCGCGGCAGGGCGAAGCTCGCGGCGAGCTCCTCGAGCACATCCTCGGCGGTCGAGGGTTGACCGGTGGGCGTGCGCCGCCGCACCGGCAGCTGCAGCCGCTCGAACAGGATCTGCTGCAGCTGGCGCGGCGACTCGATGTTGAACTCGTGCCCGGCCTCGCGGTGCGCCTGCACCAGCAGCTCCTGCAGCTGACGTGAGAACTCACGGCTCTGCAGCCGCAGCTGCTCGCGATCGACCAGCACGCCGTGCTGCTCCATGGCGAGCAGTACGGGTGCGAGCGGTAGTTCGATCTCGCGGTAGAGCCTGGCGAGCTGCGGGATACCTGCGAGCTGCGACCAGAGCGCACCGTGCAGCCGCAACGCCACGTCGGCGCGCGCCGCAGCGTACTCGCTGGCGCGCTCGACCGGCACCTGGTCGAAGGAGATCTGCTTCGCACCCTTGCCGGCCAGATCGATGTAGGTGAGCGTGCGCAGGCCGAGATAACGCTGCGCATCCGCATCCAGCTCGTGGCTCGTCGCGACGCTGTTCAACACGTACGACTCGAGCATGGTGTCGAAGCGCATCCCCTCGAGCCTGATGCCCGCGTGCGCGAGCACGTGCGCGAGGTACTTGAGGTTGTGGCCCACCTTGCCGCGCGCCGGATCCTCCAGGA
>DASQRV010000077.1:0-2956 GCA_035642735.1 Steroidobacteraceae bacterium | reverse complement strand
ATCAGGGCGATGACGAGCGCCTCCACCGAGGCTTCCACTCCGATGACTACGCGGCCGAGCTGCTCTGTGAGCTGATCGCGAAGGTCGCGGATCGCGGTACTCATTGGGCGAGTTGCCTTTCAGTGCTGAGGATGAGGTTGTGCAGGCGGATCAGGGGCACGTTGCGGTTGGCGCCGGCCGCCGCGTACCACTCGCGCAGCTGCTGCACCTGCGCGCGCGGCAGACGCGGATGGTTCTCGAGCCACTCCCATAGCCGCGCCGGGTCCGCGCCGCCGGCGCCCATCGTGGTGCCGACGCGTTGCAGGAACTGCTCGAGCAGGCGGCGCGCCGCAGCCGCCGGGCGCAGCACCCGCGCCAGATAGAGCCCGGTCGTGCGCACGAGCTCCGCCTGGCGCGGCGCGACACTGCGCACGATTGGCGCGTGCAGCCGGGTGGCTCCTAGCACCCAGCTGAGCCACACCGCCGCGATGACTGCGAGCGTGCCATAGAGCCGCCGGTCGCGATAAAACCGCGCGGGATCGTAGGTGTCGGAGAGACCCTGGTGCTCATCGTCGAACACCACGACGCCGTCGGCGCCGACGCTCGCGGCGACCAGGTTGGCGAGCAACCGCGCATTGTCGGCACGACCGAGCGCACGGTTGCTGAAGAGCGAGCCGAAGCCGCTGACGATGATCGTGCCCTCACCGTGCGGCCGCACCCAGAAGGCGTCCTCGGCACTGCCCTGCTCGTGTGCCAGCGACAGCACGAAGCCATCGCGCGGAACCGTCACCCGGTAACCGAGCGGCGCGTAGTCCGAGAGCGCTTCCGCACGTGTGACACCGCTGAAGTAGGGATGGGCGCGGTTCGGCACGAGCGTGCTGAGCTCGGGGCTGCTGAGCTCGGTGGCGAGCCGCGCGAGGCGCTCGGCACCGCTCTCAGTGCGCCGCGGAGCCGCAGGCGGCGGACGACTCCGGCGCTCGCGGCGGTCCGCGGCCGAGGGGCTTGGCGGCCGCTGCGGCGTCGACCGCTCGCGCTGCTCCGGCGCGGGTGCAACGCTCAGCTCGGTGAGCAGCTGCAGATCGTTCGTCATGATGAAGGGGTACCGCGCCCAGCCCGGCCGATCGCGCAGCGCCGCCAGCACCAGCAGCGTGTTGCCCCCGCGGATCCAGCGGTCGATGGCGAGCGCCTCATCGGACCGGAAACCGGTGACCGCCGGCAGGCTGACGATGAGGAGATTGCCGCTGCGCGGCAGCCGCGCTTGCTGCAGCAGCGCGCCGAAGCGCTCGCGCAGTGCCAGGGTGCGCACGCCTTCGCCCTGCAGCCAGGTGCTGGCGCCGAGCAGCCCGTTGTCCGAGGGCTCGAGCGTCGTCGGCGGCGAGGCGCGCCGCGCCGCGACGGTATCGCCGCGCAGCAGCAGCGAGCCGATGAGCAGCAGCGCGCCGAGCGCGCAGGCGAGAGTCGTGAGCCGTTCGCGCATCAGGCCTCTGCAGCTCCCGCGAGCGGCGCGCTGGCGAGCGTGCCGAGCAGTGCGCGGCCGCCGCGCACCGCCGCCGCGAGACTCGCGGCGCTCACCGGCGCGTCTGAGAAGCGCACGCGCTCGCAGACCGTCACGAGCTCCACGAGTCGCGCGCGAGCGGACTCCTCGGGCAGCCGTGCCTCGCGCTCGAGCTCGCGAGCAGTCAGCGCGCGCGCCGGCGGCAGGCGCTGCAGCGCCGCGAGCCGCACGGCGATCAGCTCGAGCAGCAGGGCAGGCTGCTGCTCGGGCGCGGCGCTCTCGAGCTGCTCGAGAGTGGCAGCCGGGCCGCCGCGCGGGAACTCCCCGCCGCCGGGCCGGGGCCGCGTGGTGCGGGCACGCAGGACTCCGGCGATCCGCAGCTCGTTGATCACGATGCCCGCGGCGAGCGCGACTACGAGGGCGAGCGCCGCCCACGTGATCAGCTGTGTGGTGGCGGTGGAGAGCTCGATCCCGGCAAGCCAGCGGCGCAGTCCGCCGCTGTCGGCCTGCGAGCGCGTCGCGAGGATTCTGCGCAGCCAGTCCTTGAAGCGCTGCCACCAGCCGACGCTGCCTGCATCCGCGCCGTGACTCACGGTGGCGAGGACGGTGGCGATGCGCTCGGTGCGTGGTGGCGGGCGCGCGGCTGCCACGCGAGCGCTTTCGCGCGCGAGCTGTGCGCGCAGCTCCGACAATCCGGCGGCTGACAGTTGATTGTCCGGCCGCTTCCAGTCGGCCGGCAGCCACGCCGCAAAGGAGCTCTCGCCGAGCGCCGGGGTCAGTTCCGGGCAGCGCGCAGCGACGCGTGCGTAGCCCACATCGAGCTCGCTGTCGAGCCTCGCCACGCAGTCATCGATTGCCTGGAGCGCATCGCGCGCCTGCGCGCACGGGAGGAGAGCGGCCGCGAGCAGCAGCGCGGGCAGGACGCGCGTCACGCCTTCAGGCCGTCGCCGAGATGCGTTGCGCGAGATCGGCGCCCTCTTTGCGTACCTTGAGGTCGGCGAGAACGGCGAGCGCCAGCGCGCCGTAGAAAGGTGTTGCCAGCGCGCCGAGCACGATGCCGATCACCTCGGCAAAGGCGGTGACCATCGCCAGATCACCGTGCGCCAGTACCCCGGCGAGAAATCCCGCCACCGCAGCGATGACCATGTAGAGCGCGATCAGGATGATGAGCGCGACGGTGTAGATGATCGACAGCCGCCAGAAGCTTCCGGTGGTCAGCCGCCAGGAGCGCGCCAGGCTCGCCGCCGGCCCCGCATCCTCCACCAGCAGGATGGTCTGCGCGCAGGAGATGGCGACGATGCCGTAGGACAAGACGACAAGTGCCGCGATGATCAGGAGCGCGCGCAGCGTACCGCCGGTCGCCCACGCCGGCAGGAAGAGGGCCGCGCCAGCGAGCGCCGCCAGCACTGCGAGTGCGATGAGTGCCGGCGTCCGGCGCAACGCCGCCGTGAGCTCGCCGCCGACCGTGCCATCGGTGATGAT
>DASQRV010000076.1:0-2110 GCA_035642735.1 Steroidobacteraceae bacterium | reverse complement strand
AGGTTGCGCAGCAACAGGTACAGGACCTCCGGCGAGCCCGGAACCTGGTGGTGGCAGCCGCCCACCGCGATCGCGAGCTGCTTGTCGCGTGCCCCCGGCGCCAGATCCTCCACGACGAGATCGACGACCCGCTGCGCCTCGGTCACCTGTCCGGGAGTGAACGACGAACCAGGCTCGAGGCGTGACAACGACAACAGCTGACTCATCAGGTGCGTCGTACGGTCGATGTTGGCCTGCAGCTTGTCGAGAGCGCTGCGCATTTCCGCGGCGCTGCCCGCGCGAGCGGCGACCTGCGCCTGCACGCGCAGCGAGGCGAGCGGGGTGCGCAGCTCGTGCGCGGCATCGGCCGTGAAACGACGCTCGCGGGCCAGCACTTCCGCCTGCCGGGCGAGCAGTCCATTGAGTGCGACGCCCAACCCGTGCGTCTCCACCGGCATCTCCGCAGTGTTTACCGGCGAGAGATCGTCGTCGCGGCGCTCCGCCAGCTCCGCCGCTATTCGGCGCACCGGCCGAAATGCGCGTTCCGTGACGAGGCCGATCAGCACCGTGAGCAGCACCAGTGCGAACGACAGCGGCACCGCCACCGCGCGCATCGTCCGCGACAGCAGCGCGGCGCGGTAATCGAGCGGCTCGGCCATGTGAATGACGAGCGGGGTGGACCGGGAGCCGAGCGAGCAGGTACGCCACCAGCGCCCGCTCAGCGCGACGTTGGTGCAGCCGGGACCTTCGCCAGAGGTGAGCGGTGCCGCGGGCGCGCGCGGCGAGCGGTACAGGACCTGGCCGGAGCGCGTGCCGATCTGGTAGATCACATCGAACGGCATGGCGGGGGGGAACGCCGCCGCCGGCGCCGGCGGCACGACCGTGTCGCCCTCGCCGTATTCGTGATCGGCGTAACGCAGCGCCAGAGTGGCCTGCTGTTGCAGCAGCTCATCGAACTGGACGGCCGTGCTCGCGGCCACTGCCCGGTACACGAGCAAACCGAGCAGCACGAACACTACGCAGGCCGCGCCCGCCGCGGCGATCGCCATGCGCCGGCGCAGCGACCAGGGGCGCTCGCTGTCAGCAGGTGCACTCGACGCGGTAGCCGCGTCCCTTGAGGTTGGTGATGAACCGCGGACCGAGCTTGCGGCGCAGGTTGTGGATGTAGACTTCGATCGCGTTGCTGGCGATGTGGTCGTCGAATCCATACAGCTCCTCCTCGAGCTCCGCACGCGTCACGAGACAGCCCGCCCGGCGCATGAGCAGCTCGACCACGGCATACTCGCGCGCGGTGAGCGGCGCCGGCGCACCCTGGCAGGTGACCGTACGCTGTCGCAGGTCGAGCACGACATCGCCCGCGGTGAGCACCGATTCGGCGCAGCCGTCCGCCCGGCGCGTGATGGCGCGCAGCCGCGCGCCGAGCTCATCGATGTCAAACGGCTTGATCAGGTAGTCATCCGCGCCCGCATCAAGGCCACCGATGCGCTCGCTGACGCGGTCCCGTGCCGTCACGATGACGACCGGCGTCGCGCGTCCGTTCTGACGCAGCCAGCGCAGAACGCTGAGTCCGTCGCCATCCGGCAGGCCCAGGTCGAGCACCAGCGCGCTGAAGTTTGAGGTCGAGAGGGCCGCAAGCGCTGCGCCCCCGGCGCGCACCCAGTCGATGACATAGCCTTCCTGACGCAGTGCCTCGCGCACCGCATCGCCCAGCATCTCATCGTCTTCGACCAGTAAAATCCGCAACGCTGCCAGCTCCTCCGGCCGCTAGCCTATCTCAGAACGTTCCGCTTAATTCACCCTTAAGCTCCCGCACTCTATTCTCGTGCCGGCTGGACCTGATCGTCCCCCGAACGCCATGCGAGCTGACACGACCAACGCCGCACGTCCCGCCCGCGACCGGAACCGCGCGGCCGCGTTGCTGGTGGCCGCGCTTTCGCTGCTGTCCGCGGCGCCCACCTGCCGCGCCGGAATCGACCACCTGGTGCCATATGACGACAGTGGCATCTGGGCCCGCAGGAATCAGGAAATCGTCGAGTACGGCCTGATCGCCGTCACGGCCGGAGGCGCCCTCTGGGAGGGTGGCGAAACGCGCCTCGGCAAGACGTTCTGGAGGTCGGTCGACTCGGGGGTG
>DASQRV010000075.1:0-5958 GCA_035642735.1 Steroidobacteraceae bacterium | reverse complement strand
CACGGTGCTCGCCTGTGGATCCCGGCTCTCGGGCACGTGGCGCAGCGCGATCCAGATCGTCGCGACAGCGAGCAGCGGATTGATCAGGAAGATCGCACGCCACGACACGTGATCGACGAGTGTCCCGCCGAGCAGCGGCGCCACGCCGGCGGCGATCGCCGAGGCGCCCGACCAGATGCCGATCGCAGCCCCGCGCTCCTTCTCGTCGTACGCGGCGCCAATCAGCGCCAGCGAGCACGGCACGAGCAGCGCCGCCCCGATTCCCTGCAGCACGCGCGCGCCGATCAGCACCGGCACGTTGGGCGAGAGACCGCACACGAGCGATGCCGCCGCGAACACCAACACACCGATCACGAACACGCGGCGGCGGCCGAACTGGTCCGCCGCGGCGCCGCCGACCAGCAGCAGCGCCGACATGCACAGCGTGTACGCGTTCACGACCCACTGCATGGCCGCGAGCGTCGTGTGCAGATCGCTCTCGATCTTCGGCAGGGCGACATTCACCACCGATTCATCGACGAACGCCATCGTCGATCCGAGCACGGCGGCCACCAGCACCCAGTGCTTGCGTGCCGCACAGGCCGGCACGGTGGCCGCCGCGCGGATGGCGGCCTGATCGCAGGGCAGGAGCCTTGGGTTGGCCATCGCGGTGCCGCGGAGCGCCGGTCAGCCGCGCGCGAGACGCTCGAGCGCCGCGTCGCTCACGCGCATGGTGGTCCATTCATCCTGCGCGACCGCGCCGACGCCGCGATAGAAGGCGATCGAGGGTGCGTTCCAGTCGAGCACCGCCCATTCGAGCCGTGCGCAGCCGCGCTCGAGCGCGGTGCGCGCGAGCCACGCCAGCAGTCGCTTGCCGATCCCGTGGCGGCGCGCCGGCGGACGCACGAAGAGATCCACGAGGTAGATCCCGGGCTTGCCAGTCAGAGTAGAGAAAGTGTGGCAGAAAAGTGCGAAGCCGACCGGGCTGCCGTGCAGGCACGCAAACACCACCTCCGCACATGGCCGCGGACCGGTGAGTGCCGCGGTGAGGTCCGCAACCGTCGCCGCCAGCTGCTGCTCGAGACGCTCGTAGACCGCCAGCTCGCGGATGAACTCCAGCACCAGCGGCATCTCCCCGGCGACGGCAGGACGGATGGTGATAGCGTCCGGCATGGGCTCAACCGGTGCTCTGCAGTCCCTGGGCGATGCCGCCGATGCTCGCGAGCAGCGCCGCGAACAGCTCGCGGTCCTCGCGGCCGCCGGCGCGCCAGCGCTGCAGCAGGTCCACCTGCATGAGGTTCATGGGATCGATGTAGGGGTTGCGCAAGCGGATGGAGCGCTGCATGGTCGGGTCGAAGTCGAGCAGCTCGCGGCTGTCGCGGATGGCGAGCACCTGCGCGCACGCCCGCTGGTGCTCGGCGCGCAGCTCCCCCGAGTAGTGGCGCAGCTCCTCCGGTGCGAGCGCATCGTAGTACTGCGCGATATCGAGGTCGGCGCGCGCCAGCATGGTCTCGATGTCATCGAGGAGATTGCGCAGAAAGAACCACGAGGAAAACGCCTCGCGCACGCGCGCCAGGCCAAACTTCTCCACCACGGCCGCGAGCCCGCTGCCGGCGCCATACCAGCCCGGCAGCATGTAGCGCGTCTGCGACCAGGCGAACACCCACGGCACCGGCAGCAGCTGCTCGAGTCCCGCTTTCTCGGAGCGATGCACCGAGCGTGCACCGATCTGCATGCGCTCGATCACATCGATCGGCGTCACGGCCTCGAAGAACTGATAGAACTGCGCCTGCCCGTAGATGAGCCGCCGGTAGGCGGTACGGCTCTCCTCGGCGAGGTGCGCGGCGATCTCCAGGTGCCCGGGCGCGTCTGCCACAAGCTCTCCGCGGCGCAACGCGGCGGTCGTGAGGCTGAGTGCGTTGAAGGCGCGCTCGAGCGTGCGCATGGCAATCGGGCGCAGGCCGTAACCCTGCTTGACGGTGGCTCCCTGCTCGCGGACACGCAGCACGCCATCCACCGCCCCCGCGGGCGCCGCCCGGATGATCGCTTCGATGCGCCCGCCGCCGCGCGCGACGCTGCCACCACGGGCGTAGAACAACACGTGCTGCTCGCCGGCGTCGCGCAGCACCGCGGCGAGATCGCGCTGCGCCCGGTGGATGGTGAAGCGCGCGGCGCAAGGCCCGGTCTCCTTGTTGCTGTCGGAGTAGCCGATCAGCACGCACTGACGGCGCCCGTGCGCCTCGAGGTAATGGCGGTAGAGCGGGTCGGCGAGCAGCTCCTGCATGGTGGGGCCGCAGGTGGCGAGCGCCTCGGGGGTCTCGAACTGCGGGGCG
The DNA here is from genome assembly GCA_035642735.1 of Steroidobacteraceae bacterium. Classification (GTDB taxonomy): domain Bacteria; phylum Pseudomonadota; class Gammaproteobacteria; order Steroidobacterales; family Steroidobacteraceae; genus 13-2-20CM-66-19. The sequence continues at coordinate 3,646 of DASQRV010000075.1, read as the reverse complement.
ATGTCGAGCGCGATCTCGCCGGTGCGCTTGTCGTAGACCTCCGCCCAGCGCGCGAGCAGCAGCGCTGCCAGTACGTCGTCGGCACCGGCGGCGCCGCTCACGATGAAATAACCGATCGCGTCGGGACCATAGCGATGCCGGCCCTGGACGATGGCATCGAACACCGCGAGGGTGCGCCGGCCGAGGGCGCCGAGCTCGGTGACCGGCCCGCGATCCTTGGCGAGCGCCTGCGCCAGTAGCTCACGGCGCTCGCGCCGCTCGCGCAGGGGCCAGCCCGCGTCATCGAAGCCCTCGGCGACGACCGCGTGCAGTACGCTGGCGTGCTGCCGCACATCGAGCGTCGCCAGGTGGAACCCGAAGGTCTCGATCCGCCGCAGCAGCCGCTCGACGTAGAAGAGCCCGGCATTGACACCCTTGTTGGCGCGCAGGCTGAGCGCGATGAGGGCGATGTCCTCGCGAAACTGGTGGGCGTTCTCGTAACCGTTGGCGCGTCCCTCGTAAGCGCTGCGCAGCCGCTCGCCGACCTGCGCGAGGAAGACGCGGTACGGCATGCGGTCGTGCCGCGCCGGCGTGATGGCACGCGCTCCCGGCAGCAGGCGCATGTACTCCTCGACGCGCTTGCCGAGCTCTGCCGATGCCGACACGCGGCTCGCGCTCTGCGACAGCCGCTCAGCGAGCTCCTGGCACTCGGCAACGTAGCGCTGCAGGATCACCTGGTGGTGTCGTGCGAGGGTCTCGCGGATGGTCTTGGCGTGCACGTCGGGATTGCCGTCCATGTCGCCGCCCGCCCAGGAGCCGAAGTGGAGGATCGCGGGCAGGCGCGTGCCGGCGCGGGTGCCGTAGAGCTTCTCGAACGCCTGGGCGATCTCCTCGTAGAACGCCGGCACCACGCGATAGAGAATCTCCACCAGGTAGAAGAGGATCTGTTCGCGCTCATCCGCCACGGTGAGCCGCTCGCGCGGCAGCTCTTCGGTCTGCCACGCCGTGGTGAGCTCCATGCGGATGTTGCTCCAGATGTTGCGCGACTCGTTCGGCGTGAGGCTCGGGTCGAGCCGCTCGAGCAGGCGCTGCGCGATGCGCTGCTGCTTGCGCAGGAGCGTGCGGCGGCTCGCCTCGGTGGAATGCGGCGCGAACACCGGCTGGATCGAGAGCACGCCGATCAGCTCGAGCACCTCCGGCGGGCCGAGGCCGCGGGCTTTGAGCGCGCCGATGGCGTCCTCGACGCCGCCCGGCTGCGGGCGCTCGCTGTCCTTGAGGAAGTAATCGCGACGGCGGCGGATGCGGTGCACCTGCTCGGCGAGATTCACCACCTGGAACCACATTGCGAACGCGCGCAGCAGATCGCGTGCCAGGGCCGGCGGTCGGTCGCGCACGCACGCGGCGAGCTCGGCGCGCGCCTCGCGCGAGCCGCCGCGGCCGCGGATGGCGGCGACGCGATCGAGCTCGACCAGCTCGAACAGCTGCTCACCTCCCTGTTCGCGCAGGATCTCGCCGATCAGCGCGCCGAGCGCGTGCACGTCGTCGCGCAACGGCTCGTGCTTGGGCGGGAAGTGGATATCGCTGCGCAGCAACTTCAGTCTTTCCAGGTGTTGGCTTTGGCGGCGAAGTCGGGGCGCTGGGCGCGCACCACGCAGAAGCGCTGCCCGGAGGGCGCCGCCATCACGACCCAGCTCTTGACCGCGCCGATGCGCCGCGCGCCGAGCTTCTCGAGGCGGCGTACCTCCGCCTCGATGTCGTCGGCTTCGATGTCGAGGTGTACGCGGCTCTCGTGCTGCACCTGCTGGACCTCGAGGTACGGCTGATCGGGGGCGGTGTCGAGCACGCGGTACAGCGCTTCCTGCGTGGCGGCGGGCCGCACCGCATTCCCGAGCGCCGCGGACCAGAAGCGTGCGGCGGCGTCCAGATCATCTGTGCGGCAGTCGATGATGAAGCCAGCGAGTCGACTCTTGTGCATGGGCTGGTCCTTTGCCGGGCGGTTGAGGTGTTGTTGACGCACAGGAGGGATTCTAACGGCCCGCGCGCGCGGCGGGCGCGCAGTCAACCCGCGAGCAGCACCGCCTCGGCGCGCTCGAGCTCCTCGGGCTGGCCGTAGATCACCACGATGTCGCCATCGCGCAGGACGGTGTCGCCCGCAGGCTCGCGACCGAGAATTCCATGGCGGCGCACCCCGGTGAAGGTCACGGCGACGCCACGGTTGCGCACCTCGCCGAGGCTGTGCCCCACGGCCCAGGCGCCCGGCGGAACGACGATCGAGCGGATCTCCTCGCGCTGCTCGCTGGTCTCATCGACCACCCGGGCGTCGCCGCGGCGCACGATGTTGCGCAGCACCGCGTAGCGGCTGTTGCGGATCTCGCCGAGCGTGCGCACCACGCGCGTGACGGGCACGTGCAGCAGCATCAGCACGTGCGACACCAGCATGAGACTCGCCTCGAAGGTCTCGGGCACCACGTCGGTCGCGCCCGCATCCTGCAGCTCCTTGAGGCGAGTGTCGTCGGCCGTGCGCACCAGCACCGGCAGCTCCGGGCGCATGCGGCGCACGCTGCGCAGGATGGCGAGCGCGGTGGCGGGGTCGGAGAAGCTGATGACCACGGCACTGGCGCGCGCGATGCCGGCCCTGGTGAGCATCTCATCATCGGCGGAGTCCCCGAACATCACCGGGTCGCCGGCCTGGCGGGCGGCGCGGATGCGCGCGGGGTCGAGATCGAGCGCGAGGTACTCGAAGCCGTGGGCCTCGAGCACGCGCCCGACGTTCTGGCCGACGCGGCCGAAACCGCAGAGGATGACGTGCTCGCGCTCCGCGATCTCGTGGGTCGCCGCCTCCTCGCGCTCGGCCGAGGTGAGGAGCGGGGCGTGCTCGCGCAGCAGGAAGCGTGCCACGCGCTTGTTGTGGTTGAGGATGAGCGGGCTCAGCACCATCGACAGCACGATCGCCACCAGCAGCGGCTCGACGATGCCTTCGGGCGCGAGCCCGGCCTGCAGCAGCACCGTGCAGAGTGCGATGCCGAACTCCCCGCCGATCGACATCACGATGCCGGTGCGCAGCGCCTTGAAGCGCGAGTGAGTGAAGGGCAGTGTCACGAGCGCGGCGATCACCGCTTTGAGGGCGACGAGCGTCACGAGCATGAGGAGCGCGATCGCGAGCTCGCGCGGTGTCCCGAGCAGGTGCAGGTTGAGGAGCATCCCCACCGAGACGAAGAACAGTCCGAGCAGCAGGTCGCGGAACGGCCGGATGGCCGCATCGATCTGGTAGCGGTACTCGGTCTCACCGAGCATCATGCCGGCGAGAAAGGCACCGAGTGCGAAGGACAGTCCGCTGAGGTGCGAGACCCAGGCCGAGAACAGCACCACCAGCAGCACGGTGAGCGTGAACAGCTCCCGCAGCCGGCTGTGCGCGATTTCGTGAAAGAGCGGCCGCAGCAGCCAGCGGCCCACGGCCAGCACCCCCACGAGCGCCAGCACTCCGGTCCCGAGCGCCTCGACACTCTCGGCGAGCGCAGCGCGATCCTCGCGTGCGGCCAGCATCGCCGCGAGCGCGAAAAACGGCACGAAGGCGAGGTCCTGGAACAGCAGCATCGCGAAGGCGAGCCGGCCGTGAGTGCGGTTGATCTCGGCGCGCTCGGTGAGCTGCTGCAGCAGGAGCGCGGTC
>DASQRV010000074.1:0-2064 GCA_035642735.1 Steroidobacteraceae bacterium | reverse complement strand
GGCCGCCCCCGCGGCGGTGCCGGCGGCGGCCCCGGCGAGCGCCCCGCTGGCGCCGCCGGCGGCGCTCAGCCGCTTGTCGAGATCAGTGTAGAAGGCGCGCTGCTGCTTGTTGAGCGTCTCGTTGTTGTGCTGCAGTTCCTCGATGTCCCCGCGCAGCTCGCGGAGGCTCCCCTGCATCTCATCGACGTTCTGCGACACCTGCGCCTCGTTCGCGACGATGCGCTCCATGCGCGCCACACGTGCCTCGAGGTCATTGAGCCGCAGCTGCACCGGATCCTTATCGGGGTTGGTCGCGCAACCGGCCGCGAGCATCGCCGGCAGCAGCGCCGTCAGTCTTACGCGCATGGCAATCCTTCGCTCTAGGGCTTCGGCGCCGGGGCAGCGGCCAGGTACACGATCTCGACGCGCCGGTTCTTCGCCCACGCCGCCTCATCGTGTCCGGGCACTGCCGGACGCTCCTCACCATAACTCACCGTGGAGATCTGCGTGTCGGCCGCCCCCTGCAGCAGCAGTGCGCGGCGCACTGCCTGCGCGCGGCGTTCGCCGAGGCCGATGTTGTATTCGCGCGAGCCACGCTCGTCGGTGTGCCCCTCGAGGCGCACGCGCGTGCCGGGGTTCGCCGCCAGGTACTTGGCATGAGCGGCCACGATGTCCGTACCCTCACCCTTGATCTCGCTGCTGTCGAAGTCGAAGTAGACGGTGCGCTTCGCGAGCAGCCCCGCCTGGGGTCCGGCGGCCTCATCGTCGCTGCCGGCGCCCGCGTTGGCGTTGCTGGCGCCCGCCCCCTCGGCGCCGCTGCTCGCCATGCCCTGCTCGCCGGCCGCCGGCTTCGACGGTTTGCTGGCGCAGGCGCTGAGAGCGCACGCGCCCGCGAGCAGCAGCACAATCATTGACCTATGCAGGGATACCTTCTCCGACATTCCGATTCCTCCTCAACGGGCGCGCTGCAAGCTACGCCACTTTCAGGGGCTGAACGGCCCCCACGCCGGCTCCCGGACCTCTCCCTCGGCAGCCTTCAACCGCAGTCCCGTCAGGCCATCGGTGGCGACCATCGCCAGCGAGCCGCGACCGCCTTCGCGCTCCGAATAAATGAGTGTAGCGCCGTTCGGGGCGAAACTCGGCGATTCGTCGAGATGCCCTCGAGACAACACCCGCACGGTGCCGCGCGCGAGATCCTGGGTCGCGATGCGGTAGTTGCCGTTATCGAGCGTCACCATCGCCAGCAGCGAGCCATCCGGCGACACCCGTGGCCGGGCGTTGTAGTTACCGCCGAAAGTGAGACGCTTGGGGCGTGCGCCCGGATTCACGCTGATCTGATAGATCTGCGGGGAGCCGGCGCGATCGGAGGTGAAGTACAACGACTTCCCGTCGGGCGCCCATTCCGGCTCGGTGTCGATCGCCGGATCGTCGGTGATGCGCGTCAGGTCCTGGGTGGTGAGATCCAGGATATAGATGTCGGGGTTGCCGCCGCTGCCCCCGAGGGTCAGCGCCAACTTGTGACCGTCGGGGGACCACGCCGGCGCGCCGTTGACCCCGGCGCGGGCCGACACCTGGCGGCGCTCGCCGCTCTTGACCAGCTGCACGTAGATCGCCGCGTGCTTGGTCTCGAACGACACGTACGCAAGCCATTGCCCATCCGGTGACCAGGCGGGCGACATGAGCGGGAAGCGTGACTCGAGGACAGTGTGCTGGTTCGCGCCGTCGGCGTCGGCGACGATCAGCTGGTAGTGCTGTGTGGGCGGTTCGCCCTGTACCGCCACGTAAGCGATGCGGGTCGCGAAAGCACCACGCACGCCGAGGATCTTCTGGTAGATGACATCGCTCACGCGGTGCGCCGCGTTGCGCATCGCGCCGGGAGCGCCGGTGAAACGCTGCCCGGCGAGCTTCGCCCCGGTGAGCGTGTTCACGAGCTCGAAGTCGACGGCCAGGCTGCCATTCTCGAGCGCCGTCGTGCGCCCCACCACGACGTAATCGCTCCCTACCGCCTTCCACTCCGGGCTGGTCACTTCGTTGGCGCGGTTTGGCGTCGCCGGCATACGCTCGCGCGGCAGGGCGCGGAAGCGT
>DASQRV010000073.1:0-3060 GCA_035642735.1 Steroidobacteraceae bacterium | reverse complement strand
ACCCGCCGGCTCATGGCGTGCTGCGCCTGGTGCTCGGACTCGATGGCGAGGTGATTCGCAAGGCCGACCCGCACATCGGGCTACTGCACCGCGCCACGGAAAAGCTCGCGGAGTCGAAGCCCTTCAACCAGTCGATCGGTTACATGGACCGGCTCGACTACGTCTCGATGATGTGCAACGAGCACGCCTACGTGCTCGCCATCGAGCGGCTGCTCGGCATCGAGCCACCGGAGCGTGCGCAGTACATCCGCGTGATGTTCGATGAGATCACGCGCATCCTCAATCATCTCATGTTCCTCGGCTCGCACGCCCTCGACATCGGCGCGATGACGGTGTTCCTGCTGTGCTTCAAGCAGCGCGAGGAACTCATGGACGTGTACGAGGCGGTCTCGGGCACGCGCATGCACGCCACCTACTACCGGCCGGGCGGTGTGTACCGCGACCTGCCGGAGTCCATGCCGAAGTACCAGGCGTCCCGCTGGCGCTCGGAGAAGGACGCCGCGCGCCTCAACGAGGCACGCAGCGGCACGATGCTCGATTACATCCAGGCGTTCACCGAGGCGTTCCCGCCGGCGGTCGATGACTTCGAGACGCTCCTCACCGACAACCGCATCTGGAAGCAGCGCACCGTCAACATCGGGGTGGTGAGCCCGGAGCGCGCCATGCAGCTCGGGTTCTCGGGTGCCATGCTGCGCGGCTCGGGCGTCGCGTGGGACCTGCGCAAGAAGCAGCCCTACGAGGTCTACGAGCGCATGGACTTCGACATCCCGGTGGGGCTGAACGGCGACTGCTACGACCGCTACCTGGTACGGGTCGCAGAGATGCGCCAGGCGAACCGCATCGTCCGCCAGTGCGTCGACTGGCTGCGCGCCACTCCGGGTCCCACCATGGTCGATGACCGCAAGGTGCGGCCTCCGAGTCGCGAGCGCATGAAGGAGGACATGGAAGCGCTGATCCACCACTTCAAGTTCTTCACCGAAGGATTCGAAGTGCCCGAGGGCGATACCTACGCCGCGGTCGAGGCCCCCAAGGGCGAGTTCGGCATCTACCTCGTCTCCGACGGCGCCAACAAGCCTTACCGTCTCAAGTGCCGCGCGCCGGGCTTTGCGCACCTCGCCTCGCTCGAGGAAATGGTACGCGGCCACATGATCGCGGACGTCGTGGCAGTCATCGGCACGCAGGACATCGTCTTCGGGGAAATCGACCGATGAGCGAGCGCAGCAGCGTCGGGGTCGGCGGCACGCAGCTCGCGAGCAAGCTCTCGCTGCTGTCAGAGGAGACGCGGCGCGAGATCGATCACTGGGTGGCGAAGTTTCCGGCAGGAAGGCAGCGCTCGGCATCGCTCTCGGCGCTGCGCGCCGCGCAGGAGCAGAACGAGGGCTTCCTCACCGCAGATCTCATGGATGCCGTGGCCGAGTACCTGAAGCTGCCGCCGGTTCAGGTCTACGAGGTGGCGCGCTTCTACTCGATGTTCGAGACCCACCCTTGCGGCCGCCACCACGTCAGCATCTGCACCAACATCTCCTGCATGCTGAATGGCGGCGAGGAGCTCCTCACGCATGCGCAGAGAAAGCTCGGCATTCGCGCCAATCAGAGTACACCGGACGGGCGCATCTTCCTCAAGGAGGAGCAGGAGTGTCTCGCCGCCTGCACCGGAGCGCCGATGATGATGGTGGATCACGTGTTCCACGAGCACCTCACACCCGAAAAGCTCGATGCGATCCTGGATGAGCTGAAGTGAGCGACCTGGAAAGCAAGTACGCCGACAAGATGAATCTGCTGGTGTTCGAGCCGTTGAAGCTCGAGCGCCCGTGGACGCTCGCCGCCTACCGCAGCATCGGCGGCTACGACGTGTGGGAGCGGCTGCTGCGCGAGAAACCCGAGCGCGGCACGGTCATCGATCAGGTCAAGGCCTCAGGCCTGCGCGGCCGCGGCGGCGCGGGCTTCCCCACCGGCACCAAGTGGAGCTTCATGCCACGCAACTCGCCGGTGCAGAAGTACCTGGTGTGCAATTCGGACGAGAGCGAGCCGGGCACCTGCCACGACCGCGACATCCTGCGCTACAACCCGCACGCGGTCATCGAGGGGCTCGCGATCGCCGGTTACGCCACCAACTCCACCGTCGCTTACAACTACATCCGCGGCGAATTTCTCGGCGAGCCGGTGCCCCGTTTCGAGGCGGCGCTCGCGGAAGCGTATGCGGCGGGACTGCTCGGCAAGAACGTGCAGGGCTCAGGGATAGACTTCGATCTGCATACCTTCGTCGGCGCGGGCGCTTACATTTGTGGTGAGGAGACCGGGCTCCTCGAATCGCTCGAGGGCAAACCCGGCAAGCCGCGCAACAAGCCGCCGTTCCCGGCGAATTTCGGCGTCTTCGGCGCACCCACCACGGTCAACAACACCCTGAGCTACGCCTCGGTGCCGACCATTCTGCGCAAGGGTCCGGCGTGGTTTGTCGGGCTCGGGCCGCCGAACTCGGCCGGCACCATGATCTACTCGGTGTCGGGACACGTGGCCAAGCCGAGCAACATCGAGTTGCCGCTCGGCATTCCGTTTGCGGACCTGCTCGCCTTGTGCGGCGGGGTGCGCGGCGGGCGCAAGCTCAAGGCGGTGATCCCCGGCGGCGTTTCGGTGCCGGTCGTGCCGGCCGAGATCATGCTGAAAACCAACATGGACTACGACTCGGTGAAGGCCGCGGGCTCCGCGCTCGGCACCGGCGCCGCCATCGTCATGGACGAGACCACCTGCATGGTGCGGGTGCTCGAGCGCGTCTCGCGCTTCTACATGGCGGAGTCGTGCGGGCAATGCACGCCCTGCCGCGAGGGCACCGGCTGGATGAACCGGATGCTGAAGCGCGTGCTCGCCGGGCAGGCGCGTCGCGAGGAGTTGGCACCGCTGCTCGATGTGGCGAACCACATCGAGGGACACACCATCTGTGCGTTCGGTGATGCCTCGGCCTGGCCGGTGCAGAGCTTCCTGAAGCACTACCGTCACGAGTTCGAATACATGATCGATCACGGCGGCTGCAGTCTGGTGACGGACGGACTGGGAGCGCAGGCG
>DASQRV010000072.1:0-2136 GCA_035642735.1 Steroidobacteraceae bacterium | reverse complement strand
CAATGGCGGCTTCGCCCTCTCGGTCGACCAAGATTTTGCGGGCGTGATCGACGGTTGTGCCGCACCGCGCTCCGCGAGCCCCGGCACGTGGATCACGCCGGAGATGCGTGCCGCGTATCTCGAGCTGCACCGTCTGGGCTGCGGCCACAGCATCGAGGTATGGCGCGCCGGGGCGTTGGTCGGCGGGCTGTATGGGGTGCGCCTGGGTGGGCTGTTCTTCGGCGAATCGATGTTCAGCCGCGTGCGGGATGGGTCCAAGGCCGCGCTCGCCCACCTCGTGGCGCTTTGCCGGCGAAACTCGATCGTCGCGATCGACTGCCAGCTGCCCTCGCGACATCTGGCGAGCCTCGGTGCCCGCACCATCCCCCGTGCGCGGTTCCGGGCACTCCTGGCCGAGCAGGTACGCACCGCGTGCGAGCCGCTGCTGCCACCCTGACACGGGTGGAACGGCGACGCGCTTTGTGCTCCAATTCGCGCCCCGTAAAGTCGATCAGGGCGGTATGTCCAAAGAAGACGCGATACAGATGGAGGGCGAGGTCGTCGAGACCCTGCCCAACACGACGTTCCGGGTGAAGCTGAAGAATGGCCACGTGGTGACGGCCCACATCTCCGGCAAGATGCGCAAGAACTACATCCGCATCCTGACCGGCGATGCAGTCACCGTGGAAATGACCCCCTACGATCTGACCAAGGGCCGCATCATCTATCGCGGGCGCTGAGCCCCACTCGGCTGACTGTCACCGCCGTGAGCTGAAACGCTCCGCCCGCTGCCTGGCTCAAAGGCACATCGCCCGCCCTGCCGCGCGAGCGCGAGGTCAGGCGGGTACCGTCGGCACCGGATTCGGCTCGCACGTGAGGGAGAGCGATGCGCCATCGGGTGCGACCGACACGCGCACATGACCCCCGCCGGCGAGACGTCCGAACAGCAACTCCTCGGCGAGCGGCCGCTTGATGTGCTCCTGGATGGTGCGGGCCATGGGGCGCGCACCCATCTTGGCGTCGTAACCCTTCTCGGCGATCCAGCGGCGGGCCGCGTCATCGAGCGTAATCGTGACGCCTTTCTGCTCGAGCTGCGATTCCACCTCGAGGATCAGCTTGTCGACCACGCGCTCGATGGTGACCGGATCGAGCGCCGCGAACTGGATGACCGCGTCGAGGCGATTGCGGAACTCGGGCGTGAAGATGCGACGGATCGCCTCCATGCCGTCGCTCGCATTGTCCGCGTGCGTGAACCCGATCGACGGGCGGGCCATTTCCTGCGCGCCGGCATTGGTCGTCATCACGATGATCACGTGGCGGAAGTCTGCCTTGCGGCCGTTGTTGTCGGTAAGCGTGCCGTGATCCATCACCTGCAGCAGCAGGTTGAAAACGTCCGGATGCGCCTTCTCGATCTCGTCGAGGAGCAGCACGCAATGCGGGTGCTTGGTGATGGCTTCGGTGAGGAGTCCGCCCTGGTCGAAGCCAACATAGCCCGGCGGGGCGCCGATCAGGCGCGAGACTGTGTGGCGCTCCATGTACTCGGACATGTCGAAGCGCAGGAACTCCACGCCCATGGTTATGGCGAGCTGACGGGTCACCTCGGTCTTGCCGACCCCGGTGGGTCCGGCAAACAGGAAGCTGCCCACGGGCTTGCGCGCCTCGCCGAGCCCCGAGCGCGCCATCTTGATGGCGGCCGCCAGCGCCTCGATGGCGCGGTCCTGCCCGAAAATGACCAGTCTCAGATTGCGCTCGAGGTTCTTGAGGATCTCGCGGTCGGAGGTCGAGACGCTCTTGGCCGGGATGCGCGCCATGCGCGCAACCACGTCCTCGATGTGCCGCACCTCGACCGTCGGCTCGCGCTCGGCGACGGGCTTGAGCCGCGCGCGGGCGCCGGCCTCATCGACGACATCGATCGCCTTGTCGGGCAGATGACGCTCGTTGATGTGACGCGCGGCGAGCTCGGCGGCCGCACGCAGGGCCTCGTCGGCGTAGGTGATGCCGTGGTGCTCCTCGAAGCGCAGCTTGAGCCCGAAAAGGATGTCGATGGTCTCGGCGACCGAGGGCTCGACGACGTCGATCTTCTGGAAGCGACGCGCAAGCGCGTGATCCTTCTCGAAGATGTGACGGTACTCCTGGTAGGTGGTCGAGCCGATGCAG
>DASQRV010000071.1:0-2509 GCA_035642735.1 Steroidobacteraceae bacterium | reverse complement strand
CATCTTCATGGCCTGACTTCAGCCCCGCATCCGGCTGCCGCCCGGATCGAGCGGCGCCGCGCTCTCGCGCCGCGCGCGCCGCCGCTCACCGACGATCTCGATCTCGAACCCCTCGGTTGCGGAGGCGAGCCCCGCCGGAATGTAGCCGAGCGCGAGCGAGCGCCGCACGCGATGGCCGTAGGCGCCGGATGTCACCCAGCCGACGACGCGTCCCTCGTGCCAGATCGGCTCATCGCCGCTGGCGTCGGCGTCCTGCGCATCGACGCTGAAGGTGACGAGCCGCAGCGCGCCGCCGCTCTCTTTTTCCTCGAGCGCCGCCCCACGGCCGACGAAGTCGCCCTTGCCGAAATCCACGAATCGTCCGAGCCCCGCCTCGTGAGGACCGTAGATGGGGCGGTACTCGCGGGCCCAGGTGCCGAAGCTCTTCTCGATGCGCATGGTGTTGAGCGCGCGGCCACCGAAGAGCCGCAGTCCGTGTGAGCGCCCCGCCGCGATCAGGAGATCGTAGAGCGCCCGCTGGTATTCGCTCGTCACCCAGATCTCGTAGCCGAGCTCGCCGGTGAAGCTGATGCGGCCGACGAGCGCCGGAACCATGCCGATATCGACCGCGCCGAATGTCAGGAAGGGGAACGCCGCAGTCGAGAGGTCGGTGCGCGTCAGGCTCTGCAACAGGGTGCGCGAGCGGGGACCGGCAACCGAGAGCCCGACGTATTCCATCGCGCACGGGCGCACCGTGACGCCCGCGGGTGGCGGATAACGCTCGAACCAGCGCCGGTAGTAGACCTCCGCCGCCCAGGTGCAGATGAGGAACACCCGCTCGGTGCCCACGCGGCACATCGTGAAATCGCCGATCAGCTTGCCGCGCTCATTCAGCATCGGGGTGAGTGCGATGCGGCCGACCTTCGGCACGCGATTCGCCATGACGTACGCGAGCCACTCCTCGGTGCCGGCGCCCGTGACCTCGAACTTGCCGTAGTTGGAGATCTCGAGGAGTCCCACGGCTTCCTGCACCGTGCGGCATTCCTCGCCGACGTGGCCGTGAGCATTCGAGCGGTGAAAGGTGATGTCCTCGTGGGCCTGCTCCGCCGAGGGGGCGAACCACAACGGATGCTCGAGACCGCAGTAATCACCGAACACCGCGTGCGCCGCCTGCAGCCGCTCGTACACGGGCGTCGTGCGCAGCGGCCGCGCCGCCGGCAGCTCCTCGTTCGGGAACCGGATGCGAAAGCGCCGCGAGTAGTTCTCACGCACCTTGGCATTGGTGTAGGCGAGCGTCGCCCAGTCCCCGTAGCGCGCGACGTCCATCGCCCAGACGTCCGCCCCGGGATCGCCCTCGACCATCCATTGCGAGAGCGCGAGCCCTACTCCCCCGCCCTGACTGAAGCCGGCCATCACGCCGCAGGCGACCCAGAAGTTGCGCAACCCGCGGATGGGTCCGACGAGCGGATTGCCATCCGGCGCGAAGGTGAATGGGCCGTTCACGACCTTGCGGATGCCGACTTCGCCGAGCGCGGGGAAGTGCTCGAAGGCGACCTCCAGGCTCGGTGCGATGCGCTCGAGGTCCTCCGGCAGCAGGCTCTGCGCGAAGTCCCACGGCGTCGTCACCGATGACCACGGTACCGCGGCGCGCTCGTAGGTGCCGAGCAGCATTCCGCCACGCTCCTGACGCGTGTAGATCTCGCCCTCGAAATCGATGCAGTGAATCTGTTCCTTCTGCCCCTTGAGCGCCGGAATGTCGTCGGTGATGAGATACTGATGCTCCATGGCGAGAACTGGCAGCTCCAGTCCCACCATGCGGCCCACCTCGCGCGCCCACAGCCCGCCGGCGTTCACCACGTGCTCGGCGTGCACGTTGCCGGCCTCGGTGATGACATCCCACGAGCCGTCCGTGCGCGGCTTGAGGTCGACCACGCGGGTATGGCGCACCACCTCGGCGCCGGCAGCCTGCGCCGCCTTGGCGTACGCCTGCGTGACACCCCAGGGGTCGACGTGCCCTTCGATCGGATCGAACAGTCCGCCGACGAAGTGCCGCTTGTTCATGAGCGGGAAGAGCTTCGCCGCTTCCTCCGCCGTGACGAGCTCGAGCTCCATGCCGAGATAGCGGCCGCGCGCCTTGGTCATCTTCAGCCAGTCGAGCCGCTCGCGCGTGCCGGCGAGCATGATGCCGCCGGTGAGGTGCATGCCGCAGGACTGCCCGGTGATCTGCTCGAGCTCCTTGTAGAGATTGATGGTGTACTGCTGCAGCTTGGCGACGTTCGGATCGCCGTTCACCGTGTGCATGCCGCCGGCGGCGTGCCAGGTCGACCCGCAGGTGAGCTCGCCACGCTCGATCAGCAGCACATCCTTCCAGCCGGCCTTCGTCAGGTGATACAGGACGCTCGCGCCGACCACGCCGCCGCCGATCACCACCACCCGCGCGTCACTTCTCACATCGCCTCCCGCTCTCCAGCCGGCGGCGACGGCGCCGCCCGACTACGCACTCGTCGGTTGTCATTCGTTCGCTACGGCC
>DASQRV010000070.1:0-6676 GCA_035642735.1 Steroidobacteraceae bacterium | reverse complement strand
AGCGGCATGCCGCACACGAGCTTCAGCCACAGGATCACCGGCACGCACCACGCGAGGTGCTCGAGCCAGATGCGCCGCACGTTCTGCTCGTTACGGATCAGCGGGCGCTTTTCGGTGTGCAGAAGCGTCTGCGCTTCGTCGCGCATGAACATAGCGATGCGCCAGAAGGAGCCGAGGACGACACGGCCGGCGAGCGTCTGCTGGATCTCGTGGAAGAAGCGGCTTACGGCGCTGAGCCGCGCCAGATCCTCCGGCCGCCAGTAGTAGGACTCGGGATCGTCGAGGGGGTCGGTGAGGCGCGGGTTGACGTGGTGTGCCCGGTGGGTGTGGAGGTAGCGGTCGTACGGCAACCACAGGGACAGCGGCACCATGGCGAAGAGCCGGTTGAGACGTTCCCAACGCGTCGGGTGACCGTGCACGATCTCGTGCTGCAGGGAGCTGTGCAGCGTGATCAGAACGACGGTTATGGGCGCGACGATGGCCAGTGGCCAGCGAGTATAGGCAAAGGTAATCGCCAGCCAGCCGGTGTAGTCGGCCAGTATGAGAAGCAACGTCGGGATTTCCACCGAGACGCGCGGACTGTGGCGAGTGACGGGCGCCCCGGGAGAATCCCGCTTGGGCGGAGTTCCGATGGACATTCCAGAGTGATTCTAGACCAAATGTTCCCGTGGCGTCGCCTAAGGTGTCGCTTTTCGGAAACAGGTCTCAGTCGAGCGGCGCAGCCGGGCTCAGGCGACGTTCGAGCGCTGCCAGAGCGTCGTAGAGCAGCACCGCCATGAGGCCGGTGACGAGCCCACCCTGGAGGATGAAGGCAGTATTGCTCGAGAGCAGTCCCGCGATGATCACCTCGCCGAGGCCCTTGGCGGCAACCGTCGAGCCGAGCGTCGCGGTGCCGACGTTGATGACGAGCGACAGGCGGATCCCCTCGAGAATCAGCGGCATGGCGAGCGGCAGCTCGACCCGCCGCAGCCGCTGGCCCGGACTCATGCCCATGCCGCTCGCGGCCTCCAGCACCGCCGGCGGGCAGCCGCGGAGGCCTGCGATCGTATTCTCGAAGATGGGCAGCAGCCCGTAAGCGAAGAGTGCGATCAGCGTCGGCTTCTCGCCAAAGCCGACGAGCGGCACCGCTACCGCGAGCACCGCGACCGGCGGAAACGTCTGGCCGATGTTGACTAGCGTGCGCGACAGCGGCAGGAACTGCGCGCCCGCCGGACGTGTCACGAGGATCCCGAGACCCACCGCTGCTACCGTGCTGGCGACGGCCGCGCACAACACCGTGGCGAGCTGCGCGAGCGCCAGCGAGAGGAGATTGCCCTGGTCGTAGATCGGGGGGGCACCGTAGTGCGTGAGCGGAGCGAACAGCGGCGCGAAAGCCTGCGGGACGAGCAGGAACGCGAGGAGCAGCGCAAGGGCCCCGAGGCGCAGGAGGTTCGCGAACGACATGCGTCAGGGGTGGGCGCGCGCGAGAATCGCCGCGATGGTGAGTTGCCCGCGCGCTGCGCCGTCTTCGCCGAGCACGATCGCCGAATCCGCCCGACGCCACAGAAGCTCGGAGAGCACGTCACGGAGCGATGCCGATGAGGCCACGCGCGGTCCGTCGGAGCTCCCGGGCAGCGCGGCCTCCCCCGCGCTCGTGAGCGAGAGCAGCTTCAGCGCCCGGTCACTGAGCCCGGTCATGCGCGCCACGAAGGAATCGGCCGGGTCGGTGAGCAGCGCCGCCGGACGGTCGTACTGGAGCAGCCGCCCCTGGCTCATGACCGCGATGCGCTGGCCGAGGTGAAACGCCTCGTCCATGTCGTGCGTCACCAATACCACGGTCGTGCCGAAGCGCCGCTGGATGTCGAGCAGGTCCTCCTGCGCCTTGGCGCGGATGATGGGATCGAGGGCCCCGAAGGGCTCATCCATCAGCAGCACGGCCGGCTCGGCGGCGAGCGCGCGGGCGACCCCGACGCGCTGCTGCTGGCCGCCGGAGAGCTGGTGCGGCAGGGCGCCGGCGTAAAGTGCCGGATCGAGCTGGAAGATCTCGAGCAGCTCCGTGACGCGGCCCCGGATGCGCTCCTCCGGCCAGCCGAGCAGCCGCGGCACGGTGGCGACATTCTCGGCCACGGTGCGGTGCGGAAAGAGGCCGTTGCCCTGGATCACATAGCCGATGCGGCGGCGCAGCAGGTGCGCCGGCTCGCTGCGGGTGTCGGCGCCATCCAGCAGCACCCGGCCGCTGGTCGGCTCGACCAGGCGGTTGATCATGCGCAGCAGCGTCGACTTGCCCGAACCGGAGGTGCCCACGATCACCGTGATCGAGTTGTGCTCCACCTCGAAGGACACATCATCGACGACCGTCGTGGCGTCGTACTGCTTGCTGAGCCTCTCGATGCGGATCACGGCCTTCCCCCGGCGGAGGCGGAGGCGCTGCGATCGAGTGCCTCGATGAGGGCATCGAGCAGCACCGACGCCGAGAAGGCGAGCGTCACGATCGGGATCGCCCCGAGCAGCACCAGGTCGATCGCGTTCTGCCCGATCCCCTGGAAGACGAACGTGCCGAGGCCGCCGCCACCGATCAGCGCGGCGATGGTCACCATGCCGATGTTCTGCACCAGCACCACGCGGATCCCGGTGAGGATCACCGGCAGCGCGAGCGGCAGCTCGATGCGCGAGAGCACCTGGGAGGCGGTCATGCCCATGCCGAGCGCCGCCTCGACTGCCGCGCGCGAAACGCGCTGCAGGCCGACGACCGTGTCGGCGACGATCGGCAGGAGCGAGTACAGGAACAGTGCCACGACCGCGGGGGCTGCGCCGATACCGCGGATGCCGAGCGCCGCCGCGGCCGGCACCCTGGCTGCGAGCGCCCCGAGCGGTGCCATGAGAATGCCGAACAGCGCGATCGCCGGGATGGTCTGGATGACATTCAGCGTGCCGAGCACCGGCGGCCGAAGGCGCGGCACGCGGTGACAGAGGACACCGAGCGGCAGCCCCACGATCAGCGCGGCGATGAGCGAGCCCCCGGCGAGCCACACGTGCCGGCGCAGCTCGCCCGCGAAGCGGCCGGCATTGACGGCGTACTCGCGCAGCACCGAGAGATTGTCGAAGGTCCCGTGAGCGATCGCTGCGCCGGCAACGGCGAGCGTGAGCGCGAGCAGCAGCACGCGCACGATCGGTCTGGGGCGCATGCGCGTGATGGCATCCGTCGCCATGAGCCCGAGGCACACGAGCAGCACCCAGGTGGCGCCCCCCGGGGCGACGCGCACCACCTTGTTGCCGGGAGGCGTAAGCGCATTGGCGGCGGCCGCCACGGCGAGCCCGAGCACCACGATGCCGGCGACCGCCGCAGCGAGGCGCCGCCTGGCATCCGCGACACCGAGGGCGACCGCGGCGTCGCCGAGCAGCACGGCCTGAAGGCCGATCGCTGCCCAGAATGGCAGCACCTCGTGCAGCGCGCGCGGCTCGCCGGGCACGATGCGGTTCGACTTGAAGACCACGAAGGGCAGCCCGATGAGCGCCGCGGCGCCGGCGACCGTGAGCAGGAGCCCGAGCCGGTCGACCCGCTGCCGAGGCGCGGTTATGGCCAATGCTTCGTCCAGTCGCGTATCCTTTACTTCAGCAAGCCCTTGCTCTTCAGGTAGTCGGCGGCCACGGCTTCGTCGGACTCGCCGTTGATCTGCACCCGCGCGTTCAACTGCTGGAGCGTCTCGCGCTCGAAGCTCTCCATCAGCGGCTTCACGATCGCAGCGATCTGCGGGTACTGGCGCAGGACGCTTTCGCGGATGACCGGCACCGGCGCATACACCGGTTGGTCGTGCCGATTGTCCTCCAGGATCTGCAGATGGGCCGCGGCAATGCCACCGTCGGTGCCGTACACCATCGCGGTGTTGGCGCCACTCGTGCCGGCGGCGGCGGCCGCGATCGTCGCCGCGGTCTCGCCGCCTGCGAGCACGATGAGCTGTGACGGGCGCAGCGTGAAGCCGTAGGTTTTCTCGAGCGATCGCAGGGTGCCGGCGTTGGCGAATTCCGCCGAGCAGATGAGCATCACGTCGCCGCCGCCGGCGACCCAGCGACCGAAATCGCTCATCGTGCGCAATTGGTGTGCCTGTGCCACATCGTGGCGCACCGCGAGTGCCCAGGCATTGCTCGCCCGCGCCGGCGTGAGCCACACGATGCGGTTGGCGGCGTAGTCGAGCCGCGAGCCTCTGTCGTAACCCTGCCCGAGGTCTTTCCAGGCGGGGTCCGCCACATCGTTGAAAAAGAGCCCCGCGTTGCCGGTGTATTCGACGTACAGGTCGATCTCGCCGGCGAGCAGCGCCTGGCGCACTACCGGCGTCGCACCGATGCGTGTGCGATCCACGGTGGGAATGCCCTGGGCGTCGAGCAGCAGCCGGATCATCTGTCCGATCATCGCCGACTCGCTCGAGAGCTTCGAGGAGACGACGACGGCAGCCTCGAGCGGCGATACCGCGCCGAGCGCCAGGAGCGCCGCTGCACAGAGCGACTTCAGGATCTTCGCCAAACCGGCCCTCGTCTCAGGTGCGCGACTCCGGGCGCACGTTGTCGGTTGTGGCCCGGCGCGTCAAGCATGATTTCCGGGGATGGCCCGCCTTATGATGGCGACATCTCATGAATTCTTCGCAGCCGCGCCCGAAACCACCGACTCGAAAACGCACCACCGGCGGCCGCTATTCCATCTGGCGGCTGCTGCGCGAGGGGCTGCGTGGTCAGCGCGGCTGGACGCGCGCCTGGGCCAAAGCCACCCCGCGACCCCGCTACCGCGTCGTCATCGTCGGTGGCGGCGGACATGGGCTCTCGACCGCCTTCCACCTCGCCGCGGAGCACGGCATCACGGATGTCGCGGTGCTGGAGAAGGGCCCTATCGGGCTCGGCAACGTCGGCCGCAACACCACCATCATCCGCTCCAATTACTTCCACCCCGACAACATCCGCTTCTACGAGCTCTCGCTCGGGCTGTGGGAGCGGCTCGAGCAACAGCTCAATTTCAACGCCATGGTGAGCCAGCGCGGCACGCTCAACCTCTTCCACACCGAGGCGCAGCGCGACCTCTTCACGCGCCGCGCGAACCAGATGCGGCTGCTCGGTGTGGACGCACAGGCGCTCGAGCGCGCGGAGGTCGCCCGCAGGGTGCCGCTTGCGGATCTCGATAACGGCCGCTACCCGGTGCTCGGGGGGTTCCTGCAACCCCGCGGTGGAACCGTGCGGCACGATGCCGTTGCGTGGGGATACGCACGCGCCGCGTCGGCGGCCGGTGTCGACATCGTCGAGCACTGCGAGGTCTCCGGCCTGCGCATCGACCACGGCCGCGTGACCGGTGTCGAGACCCCCCAGGGATTCATTGCGGCAGACACCGTGTGTCTTGCGGTCGCGGGCCACTCCTCGGTACTCGCCGCGATGGCGGGACTGCAGCTCCCCATCGAGACCCACGTGCTGCAGGCATTCGTCAGCGAGCCGGTGAAGCCCGTGCTCGATGTCGTGCTCACCTACGGCGCCGGTCACTTCTACGTGAGCCAGTCGGACAAGGGCGGCCTCGTGTTCGGGGGCGCCATCGATGGCTACAACACCTACGGTCAGCGCGGGACGCTCCCCATGGCCGAGGAGGTGGCGGCCGCGGCCGTGACGCTGCTTCCGGCGCTCGCGCGGCTGCGGGTGTTGCGCCAGTGGGGCGGTGTCATGGACATGACCATGGATGGCTCGCCGATCATCTCGCAGACCCCCGTCGAGGGGCTGATCCTCAACGGCGGCTGGTGTTATGGCGGCTTCAAGGCAATTCCGGCCGGCGGCCTCACGACCGCGTACCTCATCGCGCACGGTGCGCCGCATCCGGCGGCGGCACACCTCGATCTCGGGCGCTTCGCGGCCGGGCGCATGGTCGATGAGCGCGGCATCGGCCCCTTTCCTTACCTGCACTGATGCTGCGGATACCCTGCCCCTGGTGTGGAGTGCGCGATGAGAGCGAGTTTCGCTACCGCGGTGACGCCACCCGCAGCCGGCCAGCCGCGGACGCCGGGCCCGACGCCTTCAGCGCCTACGTCTACGAGCGCGTGAATCCGAGCGACTGGCATACCGAGTGGTGGTTGCACGTCGCGGGCTGCCGCAGGCTCCTCAAGGTCGTGCGTCACACGCTCACGCACGAGATCCGCTCGGTGGAGGCAGCCGCTGCGGCCGCCGGCGCGGAGCGCGCGCGCTGATGGCGGGGCCCTGCCGCATCACCTCCGGGGCGCTCACCGATCCTGCCCGCTCGCTGCGCTTTCGATTCGATGGACGAGAGCTCGAGGGAGTCGCGGGCGACACGCTCGCCTCGGCGCTCCTCGCCAACGACGTCCGGCAGGTCGGCCGCAGCTTCAAGTACCACCGGCCGCGCGGCATCGTGACCGCAGGTCCCGAGGAGCCGTGCGCACTGGTCGATGTGATCGGCGTGCGCGGACGCGAGCCGAACCAACTCGCGACCACGCTGCCCCTGCACGGCGGGCTGATCGCCGAGAGCCAGAACCGCTCTCCGACGCTGCGCTTCGACTGGCGTGCCGTCAATGACCGCCTCGGGCGCTTCCTGCCGGCGGGCTTCTACTACAAGACCTTCATGGCGCCCGGCTGGGCGTGGGAGCGTCTGTACGAGCCGCTGATCCGCCGCGCCGCGGGCCTCGGGCGACTCGCGGCGATCGTCCCGCCGCACGCCGAT
>DASQRV010000069.1:0-3559 GCA_035642735.1 Steroidobacteraceae bacterium | reverse complement strand
AGCGTGCTCGATGTCGCCGAGGCGTTCGTGCGCGCGCTCGAGCGCCCGGCGGGCACGGCGGCGGTCTACGAGCTCTGTGGACCCGAGGTGCTGACGCTCGAGGAGATCGTGCGTCTTACCGCGCGCCTGGCAGGTCTGCCGTGCCACATCCTGCGGCTGCCGGATGCCGTGGCGCGGGTTCAGGGCGTGGTGATGGGGCTCCTGCCCGGTAAACCCTTCTCGCTCGATAACTTCCGCTCGCTCACCCTCGACAGCGTGTGCCGCGAGAACGGCTGCGCGGCACTCGGCATCGCGCCCCGCACCCTGCTGGCGGAGATTCCCCTGTACCTCGCACCCGAGCTCCTCCCTGCCTGACCTCGCGCCCGGCCGCTGCCGCTCAGCCGGTCGCGGTCGTCTGCGGCGTGCACAACCGTGCGTGGCGCTCGGAGCGCGGCAGCTCCGCCAGCTTGCGGACGGCGGCATAGAAGCGCGGCAGGTCATCACCCTGCTCGTGCAGCAGCCGCATGAACCCGGGCACGCACTCGAAGTAGGTCGCCACCGAGGCGAGGCGCGCATTGTTCAACCCGGCCGCGATCCATTCCTCGTACAACGGATACGTGACGCCCTGGCGCCGCTCGAGAGCGCGGATTTCCACGCTGAGTTGCGTGAACACCTCCGCTTTCTTCGCGACCATCTCGTCACGCGGGAGCGGTGAGGCGTACAACTGCTCGAGGCGCGCGCGGGCCGCCGTCAGCAGGCTCACCAATTCGCGCTCGCGCTGTTGCTCATCGCGAAACGCCTGCATACGCGCCGTCGCCCCCTGGTGTGCGAGCCAGCGTTCGAGCCCCACATACTCGACCGTGGTGGCGAACGCCTCGTTGAATTCCGAGTCATCGCGAACGTACAGCAGCTGGTGCGCCAGCTCGTGGAAGATGGTCGCCGCCAGGTCGTCATCGCCATAGCGCAGCATGCTCGAGAGCACCGGGTCGGCGAACTTGCCGAGCGTCGAGTAGGCCGGGACCCCATCGACTGCGACGTCGAACCCCTGGCTCTCGAGGGTGAGCGCCAAATCGTGCGCCGGCTGCTCGTGAAAGTAACCGCGATAGGCGACGCAGCCCGCCACCGGAAAGCACCACCGCTTCGGCGCGACCGAGAATTCCGGCGCGGCCACCACGTTCCACACCACGTACGGCCGGCCGATATCGGCGTAGCTGCGGTAGCTGTCGTTGTCGGGCAGGCCGAGCTCCTGCGAGGCGAACTCGCGCGCGGCACGTACCCGCTCGAGGTGCTCGTGCACCGCCGCCGGTGTGTGCGGATCGGCGAGCACGGTATCGATGGGCACGCGCTCGTGCAGCACGTGCACTTCGCCGCTCGCCGCCTGCATGAGGTACGGAGTGCCGCAGCCGCCGAGCAGCGCACACGCTGCGGCCAGCGTCGGCAGCCGGACTCGCCACGATCTGACAGCAGCCGCCCGCGGCGCGCTGTCCGCAGGCGGCTCGGTTAACATGCGCACCATGCGAGTCTACTTGGTCGGCGGCGCTGTTCGGGACCGCTTGCTCGGTCTTGCGGTCCGCGAGCGCGACTGGGTGGTGGTGGGCGCGACACCCGAGGAGCTGGTGCGGCTGGGTTACCAACCGGTCGGCCGCGAGTTTCCGGTATTCCTGCATCCCGCGACGCACGAGGAGTACGCCCTCGCCCGCGAGGAGCGCAAGGTCGGCCCGGGCTACCGCGGTTTCACCACGCAGTTCGCCCCGACCGTGACGCTCGAGGAGGACCTGAGGCGCCGCGACCTGACCATCAACGCGATGGCGGAGGACGAGAACGGCGCGCTCATCGACCCTTATGGCGGGAGAGCGGATCTCGCCGCGCGGCTGTTGCGACACGTGTCGGAAGCTTTCGTCGAGGATCCGGTACGGATCCTGCGTGTGGCACGCTTCGCCGCACGTTTTGCCGAGCTCGGGTTCCGCGTGGCCGACGAGACGCTCGCGCTCATGCGTCGCATCGTCGATGCCGGCGAAGCGCGCACGCTCGTCCCCGAACGCGCCTGGCAGGAGACCGAGCGCGCGCTCGCAGAGGCGCACCCGGGCGCGTTCTTCGAGACTTTGCGGGCCTGTGGCGCGCTGGCCGTGATCTTCCCGGAGATCGACGCGCTCTTTGGCGTGCCGCAGCCGCCGCGCTGGCACCCGGAGATCGACACCGGCGTGCACGTGATGCTGGCGCTGAAGTACGCCGCCGCGCACGGCGCCTCCGGCGCGGTGCGTTTTGCCGTGCTGACGCACGATCTCGGCAAGTCGCAGACTCCCAGGGCCGACTGGCCGAGTCATCACGGGCACGAGGAATTCGGCGTGCCGCTGATCGAGGACCTGTGCGACCGCCTCAAGGTGCCCAATAGCCACCGCGAGCTGGCGATTCTCGCCGCTCGCCAGCACACCCTGGTGCATCGCGCCCTCGAGCTCAGGCCGGCAACCGTGCTCACGCTGCTCGAGAAATCCGACGCCTTCCGTCGTACCGAGCGGTTTGACGAGCTATTGCTCGCGTGCGAGGCCGATGCGCGCGGCCGTAGCGGTCGCGAGGACGCGCCCTATCCGCAGGCTGCGTACCTGAGGGACGCGCTGGCAGCTGCCGCCGGCGTAACGCTGTCGGAGAGCGAGCGGCGCGGCCTCGAGGGAGCCGAGATCGGCGAGGAAATCCGCCGCCGACGTCTGGCCGCCGTCGCCGCCGTCAGGACGCGCGCGACTCCCACGGCGGGTCGATGAGGCGGTTTACCTTATCGAGCCGCCTCGTGTAACTTCCGTCGACGCCGGGGGTCTACTGAGCGGAGGGGTGCCATGCGCAACCTGATTCTCGCCGCTTTCCTGTGCAGCGCATCAGTGTGCTGGGCCGCTAACACCGTGGATACCTTCGATCCCAGGCCCGCCGTGCACCTCGACAGCGCCGCCGACCTGGCGCAATTGCGCAAGACCAATCCCGACCACTACGCCAGGGCCGTGCGGCTGCTGAGCAGCGCCAACAGTCTGTGCAAACCCGGTGCTGCGAAACTGCAGAACACCGGTGGCCGCGACATCTCGTGCGCGCTGCTGCTCCTCACCAGCAACCCGCCGAAGCGGACGCTCTCCTTCAAGTTGGACAATACGCGCTACGTCGCCATCGTGACGATCACGGCGGATCCGGCGCACCCGATGCGCGCCGCTCAGTGGTAATTCAGTATCCGGCACGGTGCAGGAGCATGACCGCTCCCGCGGCTACGAGGCAGTAGATACCGAACCAGTACCAGCGGCCACCCTCGAGCCAGCGGCTCAACCATCGCAGGGCGAGCAGTCCGGCGAGGAAAGCAACCAACGCGCCGAGCACGCTCTCGAGCGCCGCCGCGCGCAGGTCGGCCCCGCGCCCGTGTACCGCGTGGAGTAGCCGCAGTGCCTCGCGCACCACCACCGGCGGCGTGAGCACCACGGCGAGCGCGAAACTGAAAGCCTCGGCGCGCGATTTGACCACCCCGAGCAGGAGCCCGGTGGAGATCGTGGCGCCCGAGCGTGAGAAGCCGCGAAACGGCAGGCACAGCCCCTGCACGGCGCCGATCAGC
>DASQRV010000068.1:0-5657 GCA_035642735.1 Steroidobacteraceae bacterium | reverse complement strand
TCAGCCGCGCGCGGCGCGGCGCTCATCCGCCTTGGCAAAGGTGAGTTGCCCCTCGTGCACGCTGATGCGGATGCGATCGCCGGGGACAAATTCACCCTGCAGGATCTTCTGGGCGAGCGGATTCTCGATCTGCTGCTGGATCGCGCGCTTGAGCGGTCGTGCACCGTACACGGGGTCGAAGCCCGCTTCGCCCAGCAGGTCGCGTGCGCCATCATCGAGCGTGAGGTCCATGTTGCGCTCCTGCAGCCGCTTGCGCAGGTAGATGAGCTGGATGTCGACGATCGCGCGGATCTGCTTTGTGCCGAGCGGGTGGAAGACCACGATATCGTCGATGCGGTTGATGAACTCCGGCCGGAAGCTCTGCTGCACGATCTCCATCACCGCACTCTTCATCTTGGCGTAGTTCTTCTCGCCGGCGTATTCCTGGATCACCTGGGAGCCGAGGTTCGAGGTCATGATGATGACGGTATTGCGGAAGTCGACCGTACGACCCTGGCCGTCGGTGAGGCGCCCGTCATCGAGCACCTGCAGCAGCACGTTGAAGACATCCTGGTGCGCCTTCTCGACCTCATCGAGGAGGATCACGGAGTACGGCCGGCGGCGCACCGCCTCGGTGAGGTAGCCGCCCTCCTCGTAGCCGACGTAGCCCGGCGGCGCGCCGATCATGCGCGCGACCGAGTGCTTCTCCATGAACTCCGACATGTCGATGCGAATCAGCGCATCCTCGGTGTCGAACAGGAACTCGGCGAGCGCCTTCGAGAGCTCGGTCTTGCCGACGCCGGTGGGGCCGAGGAACAGGAACGAGCCGTTCGGGCGACGCGGGTCAGAGAGGCCGGCGCGTGAGCGGCGGATGGCGTTCGCGACGATGCGCAGCGCCTCCTCCTGCCCGACGACGCGCTTCGCCAGCGCCTCCTCCATGTGCAGGAGCTTTTCCTTCTCGCCCTGCAGCATCTTCGAGACCGGAATGCCGGTCCACTTGGAGACGACTTCCGCGACCTCTTCCTCGGTCACCTTGTTGCGGACCAGCGTCGGGGCCTTGTCCTCGGCGACTTCCGCGGCGGCGAGTCGCTTCTCGAGCTCCGGGATCTTGCCGTACTGGAGCTCGGCCATGCGCCCGAGATTGCTGGCGCGACGTGCGGCGTCGAGCTCGAGCCGTGCGCGATCGAGCTCCTCGCGGATCTGCGCCGAGCCCTGCACTGCCGCCTTCTCCGCCTTCCACACTTCCTCGAGGTCGGCGTACTCCTTCTCGAGCGCTCGCAGGCTCTCCTCGAGCGTCGCCAGGCGCTTGCGGGAAGCCTCGTCCTTCTCCTTCTTGAGCGCCTCCTGCTCGATCTTCAGCTGGATGATGCGCCGCTCGAGCCGGTCGAGCGCCTCCGGCTTGGAGTCGATCTCCATGCGGATACGCGCGGCGGCCTCATCGATCAGGTCGATGGCCTTGTCGGGCAGCTGGCGGTCGCTGATGTAGCGGTGCGAGAGGGTGGCCGCGGCGACGATCGCGGGATCGGTGATCTCGACCTTGTGGTGAACCTCGTAGCGCTCCTTGAGGCCGCGCAGGATGGCGATGGTGTCCTCGACCGAGGGCTCATCGACCAGCACCTTCTGGAAGCGCCGCTCGAGCGCCGCGTCCTTCTCGATGTACTTGCGGTACTCATCGAGCGTGGTCGCGCCGACGCAATGCAGCTCGCCGCGGGCGAGTGCCGGCTTCAGCATGTTGCCGGCGTCCATGGCGCCTTCGGCCTTGCCGGCCCCGACCATGGTGTGCAGCTCGTCGATGAACAGGATGATCTGTCCCTGCTGCTTGGCGAGGTCGTTGAGCACGCCTTTGAGGCGCTCCTCGAACTCACCACGAAACTTGGCGCCGGCGATGAGGGCGCCCAGATCGAGCGCCAGGATGCGCTTGTCCTTGAGCCCTTCGGGCACCTCGCCGTTGACGATGCGCTGCGCGAGTCCTTCCACGATGGCGGTCTTGCCGACCCCTGGCTCGCCGATCAGCACCGGGTTGTTCTTGGTGCGCCGCTGCAGCACCTGGATGGTGCGCCGGATCTCGTCGTCCCGCCCGATGACCGGGTCGAGCTTGCCGGAAGAAGCGCGCGCGGTGAGGTCGATGGTGTACTTCTCGAGCGCCTGGCGGCTTTCCTCGGCGTTGGCGTCACTCACCTTCTCGCCGCCGCGTATCTCGTCGATGGCCTTCTCCACGGCGCCACGCACCACGCCGGCCTCCTTGAAGAGCCGCGCGAGCGCGCGATCCTCGAAAGCGGCAAGCACGAACAGCTCGCTCGGGATGAACTGATCGCCGCGCTGCTGCGCGAGCTTGTCCGTGACATTGAGCACGCGATTGAGGTCGTTGGAGATGTGGATCTCGCCGGGCGTCCCCTCGACCTTCGGCAGTGAATCGAGCAGCGCCAGGACTCCGTCCCGCAGCTTGTTGACGTCCGCACCCGCCTTCATCAGCAGCGGGCGTACCGAGCCGCCCGAAGAATCGAGCAGCGCCAGCATGACGTGCGATGGCTCCATGAACTGGTGATCGCGCCCGAGGGCGATCGACTGGGCATCGGCCAGCGCCTGCTGAAAACGGCTGGTGAGCTTTTCCATGCGCATGGGAATTGACCTTGGAGTTGCTTGGCCTCTTCTTGGGGATAAATGGCAGGCCGTTCAAGGGGCTGCGACGTTCTTGGCGGAACCGCCGTCGATCCGGCCTGTCACTGCCCTGCCTACCATAACGCATAAGCGGGACATTTCCCGCCCTCCCGGGCTCCCCGGGGCAGATCTTCTGACGGACCTGCGCAGCGACGCTATTGGCCGGTCAAACGCTCGGCGACGGCGATTACTGCGATTCCTGCCGCGATGAAGATCACTTGCGTGACACTGGTCCGCGGGTCAGCGCGTCGGTGCAGACCTGGAATGAGTCCCGCGACCGCAATATAGAGAAAGCCCGCAGCGGCAACGGCCAGCGCGTACGGCAGCACGTGCTGCGTCTGCCGCAATGCAAAGTACGCGATCGCAGCGCCGAGCACCGCGGCGATTCCGGTGGCGAGATTGAGCAGCAATGCCCGCGGGCGCGACAGGCCTGCCTGCACGAGGATGGCGAAATCGCCCACGCGGTGCGGAATCTCGTGAGCCGCCACGGCGAAGGTCGTGAGGACTCCCAACCGCGCACTGCCGAGGAAGGCCGCCGCGATCAGCGCCCCATCGAGCGCGTTGTGCAGGCTATCGCCGACCAGCACCAGCACGCCCGAGGCGTGGTCGCGGCCGTGATGAGTGTCACCGGGATCGTGCCGGTGCCGATGCACGGCTTGTGCCTCGACCGCCTCGTCCGCGTGCTGGGGACAGGCAGCGGCGTCGGCGTCGCCAACATGTGCGTGCGCGTGCCACCACAGTACGAGTTTCTCGATGAGGAAAAAAACCCCCAGCCCTGCAATGAGTGCCAGCCCGATGCCGTGTGCGCCGCCCGCACCCGCACCTTCGATCGCCTCGGGCAGCAGCGCGAGCAGGGCCGCTCCGAGCAGGGCGCCGGTTGCGAAGCTGACGAAGTGCGGGAGGATGAGAACACTGTGCTCTTCGCGCACCCACAGAAACACGACCGCCAGCGCAGCGCTGGCGATGCCGCCCAGCGCGGCGAACAGCATGATCGTGAGGAGCAGGGGCACTGCCTATTCTTCGCGCCAGATAAGGGCCGCCATGCGACCGCAACGACCCTCGCGCCGGTAGGAGAAGAACCGCGACGCATCGCCGTAGGTACACCATTTGCCGCCGAAAACCGCGCCAATTCCGAGCCCGGTCAGTCGCCGGCGCGCGAGGCCGGCGAGATCGCACTGCCATCGTCCGCGTGTGTTGGCAGCGAACGCGTCGGCCGCGGCTGCATCCTGCGCGAGGAAAGCCTGCCGTACCTCGGCACCCACTTCGAAGTGCGCCGCGCCGATTCCCGGACCGAGCCAGGCGAGCAGATCCCTCGGCTCGACCGCGAGTCTCTTCACCGTGGCTTCCAGCACACCCGCCGCGAGTCCGCGCCAGCCGGCGTGCGCCGCTGCGACCGCGGAGCCATCCCGCGCGGCCAGCAGTACCGGAAGGCAGTCGGCCACCTGCACCACGCACACGCGACCGGCATGGCGACTGACGACGGCATCGGCGGCCGGCATGGCTGTGGCGGGCGCGGACCGTGTCGGACCAATGGCAGGCGCCGCTGCATCGAGATCGACCACCTCGACGCCGTGCACCTGTTCCAACCAGGCCGGTTCCTCCGGCAGCGACAATCCCGCCCGCACCCGCCGCCGGTTCTCGGCCACCGCCGCCGCCTCATCACCCACGTGTGCGGCGAGGTTCAGCGAATCGAACGGCGCCGCACTCACACCGCCCGATCGGAGCGTGAATGCCGCGTGCACGGCAGGAGGTGCCGGCCACTCGGGCGTGAGGACCTGCACGCAATCCGGATCTGTGGCGGCACTCATCGCTCGGCCTCGAGCGCCGCGAGGAGGTGTTGCATGTCCTCGGGGAGCGGTGAGCGCCACTCGTGCTCGCGGTGAGTGAGCGGGTGAGCGAGTTTCAGGCGGGCCGCGTGCAGCGCCTGGCGCGGAAATGCGCGCAGTTCTGCCGCGAGCGCGGGCGAGCTGCCCTTCGGGATTCGCCGGCGTCCGCCGTACGCGGGGTCTCCCACGACGGGGAAGCCGATGTGCGCGAGATGCACGCGTATCTGGTGGGTGCGGCCGGTCTCGAGCGTGACACGCACCAACGTGTGGGTACGGAAGCGCCGCTCGATGCGGTAATGAGTGACGGCCGGCCGCCCATCACTCCGTACTGCCATGCGGGTGCGCTGCGTGCGGTGACGCCCGATGGGCTCATCGATCGTTCCTCCCCCCGTCAGGACCCCGGTGCACACCGCCAGGTACTCGCGGGTGATCTGCCGCGCCGCCATCGCCGCGGTGAGCGCGCTGTGTGCCTCCGGGGTGCGCGCCACGAGGAGCAGACCGCTCGTGTCCTTGTCCAGTCGGTGGACGAGTCCGGCACGCGGCACGAGCGCCAGCTTTGGGTCGAGCGCCAGCAGCGCGTTCTGCAAGGTATGCCGCGCGTTGCCCGCCCCGGGATGCACCACGAGTCCCGCGGGCTTATCGATCACGAGCATCGTGCGATCCCGGAACACGACCGCGACGGGCATGGCCTCGGCCTGCACCCGGTCCTGCACAGGCAGCTCTGCGCGGATACGGACCTGCTCCCCCCCGAGCACCCGGTCCTTGCCGCGCAGCGGCCGGCCGTCGACCTGGACGGCACCCGAGTCGATCCAGGTCTTGAGCCGGGCGCGGGAGTACTGCGGAAGCGCCTGGGCGAGCGCCTGATCGAAGCGCAGCCCGGCGGCCGCGGAGGGGAGGGTGAGTGCGTGCACCCGGAACTCCGCCGGCGTTTCCACGGTCGGAAGTGCACCCGCGGGATTCGCTATACTCGCTCTACTGATCCGGCTTGAAGCCACAGAAAGGCCCTCCCCCCATGCTCCTCTCCGCTCCCCTGCGCGCCAGCCTGGTCGCGTTGTGCGTCGTTCTGGGCGCCGTGTCCGTGTCCGGCTGCCGCACGCACCGGGAGGACAAGAAGGTGACCCCGGAGGCGCTCTACAAGAAGGCGCACAAGGCGCTCGAGTCGTACGACTTCAACGGTGCCATCAAGAGCTACGA
>DASQRV010000067.1:0-3792 GCA_035642735.1 Steroidobacteraceae bacterium | reverse complement strand
GGCGTCACCGGCACCAACGGCAAGAGTACCGTCACCACGCTGGTGGCGCGCATGGCGGAGCGCGCCGGGCTGAAGGTGCGCGCCGGCGGCAATCTCGGCCCGCCGGCGCTCGAGCTGCTCTCGCCGGAAACCGAGCTGTACGTGCTCGAGCTCTCGAGCTACCAGCTCGAGACGACCCCCGCTCTTCATTGCAAGGCGGCGACGGTCCTGAACGTGAGCGCCGATCACCTCGATCGCTACGCCTCGCTCGCGAGCTACGCCGCGGCCAAGGCGCGCATCTTTGCGCACTGCGATACCGCGGTCATCAACCTCGACGACCCGCTCGTCGCGGCGATGCCGCGCACCGCTACCCGTACCTTGTCGTTCTCGCTCCGGCCGGGCATCGGGGCAACCTACGCGCTCGCACTGCACGAGGGTGAACGGTGGCTGATGCGCGCCGCCACGCCGCTCGTGCGGCTGGCGGAGCTCGGTGTCCGCGGCGCGCACAACGCCGCCAACGCGCTCGCCGCGCTCGCGCTCGGCGAGGCGCTGGCGCTGCCACTCACGGCGATGCGGGATGAGCTGCGCAGCTTCACGGGCCTGCCGCATCGCTCGCAGTGGATCGCCGACGTGAAGGGCGTCGCCTACATCGACGACTCCAAGGGCACCAACGTCGGCGCGACGCTCGCCGCGGTCGCGGGCATGCCGGGCCCGGTGGTGCTGATCGCAGGCGGGGAGGGCAAGAACCAGGACTTCGCGCCGCTCGCGCAGGCCTGTCGAGGCAAGGTGCGGCACGTCGTGCTCATCGGGCGCGATGCCGAAGCTATCGCGCGCTCCCTCGCGGGGGTGTGCCCGATCGAGCGCTGTGCGACGCTCGCGCAGGCGGTGCAGGCGGCCGCGCGCGCGGCACGCGCCGGGGACACGGTGCTGCTGTCGCCGGCCTGCGCGAGCTTCGACATGTTCAGGGACTATGCGCACCGCGGCGCCGTGTTCGTCGAGGCGGTGCAGGAGCTGGCCGCATGAGCGGCGCGGCGCTCACGGGGTTCGAGCGCGGCGGCGAGCGGCGCAGGGCGGTGCAGCTCGATCCGGTCACCCTCGCATTGATCGGTGCGATCGTGCTGCTCGGGCTCATCATGGTGACCTCGGCCTCGGTGTCGATCGCCAGCCAGGACTCGGGCCAGCCCTTCTACTACCTCGAGCGGCAGCTGCTGCTCACGCTCATCGGCCTCGGCTGCGCCGCCGTGCTGTTCGCGGTCCCGACGGCGCGGCTCGAGCGCGCTGCAGTGCCGCTGCTCGCCGCCGCGGTCGTGCTGCTCATCCTCGTGCTGATCCCTGGGCTCGGGCACGTGGTGAACGGCGGCCGGCGCTGGCTGCGTATCGGCGGGGCCAACTTCCAGGTCTCCGAGCTCGCGCGCGTGCTGGTGCTCATCTACGTGGCGAGCTATGCCGTGCGCCGCGAGGCGCAGCTGCGCGAGTCGCTCGCCGGACTCGCGAAGCCACTCGCGCTGCTGTGCTGCGTGAGCGCACTGCTGCTCGCGGAGCCGGACTTCGGCGCGGCGACCGTGCTGTTCGCCACCGGCTTCGGTCTCCTGTTCCTCGCCGGGGCGCGGTTGCGCTACGTCATCGCCATGACCGCGATTGCCGCGAGCGGCTTTGCGGTGCTCGCGGTGAGCTCCAGCTACCGGTTGCGACGGCTGACCGCGTTCCTCAACCCCTGGGAGCATCCCTTCGACAGCGGCTTCCAGCTCACCCAGTCGCTGATCGCGATCGGCCGCGGCGAGTGGCTCGGCGTCGGTCTCGGTGACTCGGTGCAGAAGCTCTTTTACCTGCCGGAGGCACACACCGATTTCCTGTTCGCGGTGCTCGCCGAGGAGCTCGGCCTCCTCGGTGTGGTGCTGACCCTGGCGCTGTTCCTCGGCCTCATCTGGCGCAGCTTCCACATCTCGCGGCTCGCCGCCGACGCGGGGCTGAAGTTCCCCGCCTACCTTGCGGCGGGCTTCGGGCTGTGGATCGGCATCCAGGCGTTCATCAACATCGGCGTCAACATGGGCGTGCTGCCGACCAAGGGACTGACGCTGCCGCTCATGAGCTACGGGCGCTCGAGCCTGATCGTGGCACTTGCCTGGAGCGGGCTCCTGCTGCGCGTCTACCACGAGGCCAGCGCCAAGCAGCGTGGCTCGGCCACCGTACGGGGTACGCCATGAGCCGGCCCGTGCTCATCATGGCGGGCGGCACCGGCGGACACGTATTCCCCGCGCTGGCCTTGGCGCGGCTGCTGCGCTCGAAGTCCCTGGAGGTGATCTGGCTCGGCACCGAGCGCGGGCTCGAGTCGCGCGTGATTCCCGCCGAGGGCATACCCATCGAGCACCTGTCGGTCGCGGGACTGCGGGGCAAGGGCGCGCTCAGCTGGCTCACGGCGCCCTTCCGCCTGACGGTGGCGCTGCTGCAGGCGCTCGCCATCATGCGACGCTACCGCCCGCTGGTGGTCGTGGGCCTCGGCGGATTCGTCACCGGGCCGGGCGGCGTCGCCGCCTGGCTCACGCGCCGGCCGCTCGTGATCCACGAGCAGAACGCCATTGCGGGCTTCACCAACCGCGTGCTCGCGCACCTCGCGCGGCAGGTGCTGGAAGCCTTCCCCGGAAGCTTCGGTCGCGAGGTGCACGCGCGGGTCATCGGCAATCCGGTACGCGCCGACATCAGTGCGCTGCCGCCGCCGGCCACGCGCTTCGCCGGCCGCTCGGGGCCGACGCGCATCCTCGTGATCGGCGGCAGCCAGGGCGCAGCGCGCCTGAACGCGGTGGTGCCCTTTGCGCTCAAGCGCCTCGCGGGCGCACTCGCCTTCGACGTCCGCCACCAGGCGGGCGAGCGCTGGCTCGAGGCCGGCCGCGCCAGCTACGCCGAGGCCGGCGTGCGCGCGGATGTGCGCCCCTTCATCGAGGACATGAGCGAGGCGTACGGCTGGGCGGATCTGGTGATCTGCCGCGCCGGCGCGCTCACGGTATCGGAGCTCGCGGCAGTCGGCGTCGCGGCGATCCTCGTCCCGTTCCCGCACGCGGTCGACGACCACCAGACGAGCAACGCCCAGTACCTGGTGCGCGAGAACGCCGCCGTGCTGATCCCGGATCGCGAGCTGACCGCCGAGCGCCTGGCGAACGAGCTGCAGCGCCTGTGCGCCGGGCGCGGCAAGCTGCTCGCGATGGCCGAGCGCGCGCGGCTCCTCGCACGGCCCCACGCCACGGACGAGCTGGCCGCCTCGTGTCTCGCGCTGGCACGGAGCGCGGCATGAGTGCCGAGCGGCGCAACCTGCCGCAGCGCCCGGCCGAGGAGCGGCGCAGCGCGCCCGACCGGCGCGACCGCATGCGCCGCATCAACACCATTCACTTCGTCGGCATCGGCGGCAGCGGCATGAGCGGCATCGCCGCGGTGCTGCTGAATCTCGGCTACCGCGTGCAGGGCTCGGACGCACGCGAGAGCGCGGTCACCCACTGGCTCGCGAGCCTCGGGGCCCGCATCACCATCGGTCACGCCGCGGCGAACATCGCCGGCGCCGACGTCGTGGTCGTCTCGGGAGCGGTGGCGCGCGATAACGCCGAGGTGGCCGCCGCGCTCGTCGGACGCATTCCCGTGGTGGCGCGCGCTGAGATGCTGGCCGAGCTCATGCGCTTCCGCTACTCGATCGCGGTCGCCGGCACGCACGGCAAGACCACGACCACGAGTCTGCTCGCCAGCATCCTCTCCGAGGGGGGCGAGGACCCGACCTACGTCATCGGCGGGCGCCTGAAGAGTGCGGCGAGTGGCGCGCGCCTCGGCGCC
>DASQRV010000066.1:0-3845 GCA_035642735.1 Steroidobacteraceae bacterium | reverse complement strand
CATCGCCATGCCGAGACCGATCACGAACAGCCCTGCGATGACGACCGCATACACCGGGTAGAGGCCGATCGCGAGGCAACCGGCGAGGTTGAGGGCGAAGGCGGCGAGGAGCGTCGTCCGCGGCCCGCGGGCCTCGACGAGCGCACCGGCCGGGATCGAGATCAGCCCGTAGGCGAGGAAGAAGGAGAACGGCAGGAAGCCCGCGAGCGCGAGGCTCAGGTGAAAGTCGCTGATGATGGTCGGCATCAGCGGACCGATGAGGTTCGTCACGAACGAGATGACGAACCAGATCACCATGATGAAGAGCATCAGCGGCGCGGATTTACTCATACGCGCTCCACCGCGCCCTGAGGAAGCCGCGCGCGCAGACCCGCCAGGTCGCCGGCGGCGATCGAGCGGCGCGGGAAGCGGGCAATGATCGCGGAAGCGGCGCGGCATCCGGCGGCGAGCGCCTCGGCGAGCCCTGCGCCATCGAGGCGCGCCAGCAGATAGCCGGCGTTGAACGAATCGCCGGCGCCGACGCTGTCGAACATGCTCGCCTGCGGCGCCGCGCACTCGCAGCGCTGCCCGTCCTCGGCACCGATGGCGCCACGCGCGCCGGTTTTCACCACCAGCGTCGCACCGCGCTTGAGCATCGGGGCGAGTCGCTCGATGGCGGCCGTCAGATCGGTCGTGTCGGCGAGGCTGCGGACCTCGAGCTCGTTGAGCAGCACGTGGTCGGACGCTGAGACCCAGCTGGCGACCTCCGCGCGCAGCGCCTCGCTCCAGCCCTGCGGGGGCCAGTTGGTATCGAGCGCGACGTCGTAGCCGAGCGAGTGCAACTCGCGCATCAGGAGCGGATACGCCGGGCGCAGGGCCGGCGTCAGAAAGACGCCCGAGAGCAGCGCGATCGAGCCCGCCTCCGGCGCCCGCGGTATGCACGGTCGCAGGATCTCGTAGGACAATCCCTCGAGATGACCCCGGGTCGTGAAGAAAGTGCGTTCGCCGCAGCTGTGGATGAGACCCACACTGAGGGTCGTCGGTGCATCGCAGACGGCGAGCGTCGCGCCGAGTGGCTGCAGCTGTCCGTGCAGCCACGCCCCCGGCTCGTCATTCCCGACGACCGACAGCAGTTGCGCCTGCCCGCCGAGGTAGCTCACCGCGAGCGCCGCGTTCGCCGCCGAGCCGCCGGCACGCAGCTCGCTGCGCTCAACCAGGGCTTCGGTACCCACGCGCGGCCACTCCGAAATGGGGCCGAGCACGAGGTCGACACCCACGTCACCGATGATCATCAGCCGGTGCTGCTGATTCCCCCCCATGCGCCGACTATAGGCGGCAGCTCAAGCGGGTGTCAATAAATACATCTAGTGGATGTAGATATTCTAGAGCCGGCCTGCGCGGCTCGTCCCGCGCTGGCCGAGGAGACCAGCCACGTCGGCCTCGGCACGTCGGTCCTGCTGCAATACCTCGAACCGCGGGGAGAGCAGGTCATAGATGGGAAGCACCGCGGCGCCGAGAATCGAGCTGTCTTCCTGGCGTTCGGAGAGCAGGATGCGCGTCGTTGCAGAGGCGACCCCGC
This sequence comes from Steroidobacteraceae bacterium, assembly GCA_035642735.1. Taxonomy (GTDB): domain Bacteria; phylum Pseudomonadota; class Gammaproteobacteria; order Steroidobacterales; family Steroidobacteraceae; genus 13-2-20CM-66-19. The sequence continues at coordinate 2,287 of DASQRV010000066.1, read as the reverse complement.
CGCGCACCGAGTGATGCAACGGCTCGGCGAGCGCGACGAGCCGCTCGACCAGAAGCTTCGGTGCCGAGCCGCCGATGACGATGGTGAGGGGGTCCAGCATGTTCTCGATGACGCACACGGCATCCCGCAGCCGGTCGGCCGCTTCGCGACACCAGGCCTGGAGCGCTGCGTCAGTATTGCGCTCGAGCGCCGCGACGATGAGGGCGTCCCGATCGGCCGCCTCGCTGACACCGAGCGCTTCGGCGAGCGACTGCACGGAGAGATAGCGCTCGAGACAACCGGCGTTGCCGCAATAGCAGGCCTTCCCACCCGGCACTGCCGGGATATGACCGATCTCGGTGGCGTTGCCGTTCGCGCCCCGGTAAGCGGACCGGTTCACGACCAGGGTGCCGCCGAGCCCAACGCCGAAGTGCATGTAGAAGAAATTATCGAGCGCGCGTGCGACGCCGAACAACGTTTCGCCGAGGGCCGCGGCGACACTGTCGACGCTGTAGAACACCTGCAGGCGCGACGCATCGCGCAACTCATCGAACACTGACAGGTCGCTCCAGCCCTCGAGCGTCGTCGGGCCGATGAAGCTGATATCGGTCTTGACGAGCGGGCCCGGCAGCGCCACACCGATACCCCACAAGCGCTCCGCCGCCGAGGGCCGCCGCCGCAGTTCGCGGACCAGCCCCATCACGGTGGTGAGCACGCGGCGCTGATCGTGAGTGTCGATATCGACCGCGCGCCGCTCGAGGATCTCGCCCACCAGGTTGACGAGCGCCGCGGAGACGCGGCCGGGCTCGAGACTGATGCCGATGGAGTTGCCGGCGTTCGGATTGAGCTCGAACGCGATCGGTGGCTGACCGCGCGACCTCGCCCCCTTCAGGCGCCGCGCGACGATGAGACCGATGGTCTGCAGATCGTTGGTGATGTTCGCGACCGTCTGGGGGCTGAGTGACACCAGCTCGACGATCTCGCGTCGGGAGATCCTCCCCTGTCGCCGGATGACATCGAGAACGATGCGGCGGTTGTAGGGGGCGCTCGACTGCTGCGTCGTGCCGCGGCTGACCATAGATTGCGGCCGGGATTATATACACATCCAATGTGTAAATTGCGCTGCGGTGCCGCCCGCGCACGAGATTGCGGCTCTGCACAAGCCGGGCACGCCCCTGTGTCATGCGAGTGCCACGGGAGTGCCACGCGCGGGTGCTAGAAACCATCGGCGAAGGGAGCGCGCTCCGCTGCGGAGCTTTCGATCCATAGCGACGAAACCGATGAAGGGGAGCCGGCAACGGCACAGGCCGCGCGAGAACTTCCTGCGTTGACGCATACGCCCGGTACACGGTGCCCGGCGAGTCGATCCATTTTTCAAAGGAAAAGGAGTCAGCATGTTCCGACAAATAGTGCGCAGCTCGATGGTGCTCGGCGCCGGCCTTGGTGTGTTGCTGCCGTGCGGGCTCGCGCTTGCCGGCGACAAAGGCAACGACGGCGACACCGCCACACCGATCAAGCATGTGATCATTCTGATCGGTGAGAACTGGACCTTCGACGGCATCTATGGCACCTACGAGCCCAAGAAGGGGAACAAACAGTCAGTTGGCAATCTGCTGTCGCGCGGCTACGTGACCGCTTCCGGCGCGCCGGGGCCGGACTTCGCCGGTTCGCAGCAATTCCAGATCAATCAACCGTACCCCTCGACTTACTTCATCGACGCGATGTCGACAGCCGGCAAGACGGCGTACCAGCAGGCGCCCGGAACGCCGAGCTTTCCGGCGCCAAACACCGCCTACATCCCGCCGGCTCCGGGCGGCCTCGACCAGGGACAGGCCCCCTTCGATGCCAGCGTTCCGGACTCGCTCCTGCCGACGATCGAGCCATCGTTAGAGAAGAGCGATCTGGGGCTGCTGCGCACCGGCGCCTCCGGACTGCCGATGTTCACCACCGATACGCGCGTCCCCAATGCGATGACATTGCCGAACGGCGTTTTCCCGAGCACCAGCGCCACGCGACCGTACGACAGCTATGTCGGCGATATGGTGCACCGCCTTTTCCACATGTGGCAGCAATCGGATTGCAATGTGATGAATGCGACCGCGGACAACCCTTCCGGCTGCCTCAATGACCTGTATCCGTTCGTCGGTGTCGCGCGCGACGACGGCTCGGGCAGCAACTCGATGGCTTTCTTGAACGTTCAGAAGGGCGACGCGCCGGTGTTCAAGCGACTCGCGGACAAGTACACCCTCAATGACAACTATCACCAGCCGATCATGGGCGGCACCGCGGTCCAGCACCAGATGATCAT
>DASQRV010000065.1:0-2528 GCA_035642735.1 Steroidobacteraceae bacterium | reverse complement strand
AGATTTCCCTCGAGCCGCGCTGTGTGCAGGTCGCGGACCAATTGTTCAAGCTGCGAGCGATCGGTCATCGCGTGCCCCTCTTCCGATCATCATGGTGTGAGCAGACTGCGGATGTCGGTGCCCATCTGTGCGTAGGCGGCGCGAGCGTAGGTTATCAGTCCACGCATGCCGTAGAAGAGGTGAATCATACCGGGATGACAGCGGTAAAGCGTCCGCACCCCCGCCTGTCGAAGCCGCTCAGCATAGGCCTGCCCCTCATCCCGCAGCGGATCAAACTCGGCCGTGTGTACCGATGTGGGCGGCAGGCGGCTCACGTCCGCGGCGCGCAGCGGCGAAACGCGGGGGTCGGCGCGGTCCGCGCCGGGTGCCAGGTAGTACTTGAGATCGTGCTCAAGGGTGTCCCGGTCAACGAGGTAGCCTTCGTTGAGGCCGCGGCGCGAATCGCTTTCCGCCGCAAAATCCATGATGGGGCACAATAGGAACTGGAATGCCAGCGGCACCCGTCCTGCCGCCGTGATCGTGTTGCAGACGACGGCGGCCAGCGTGGCCCCGGCGGAGTCACCCGAGAGGCCCAACCGCTCCCGGTCGATGTGGAGTTCCTCGGCATGCACCGCAATCCATTCCACGGCGGCGCAACCGTCCGCGATGGCCGCCGGAAAGCGATGCTCGGGTGCCAGTCGATAGTCGACCGAGAGCACGCGACAGCCGCTTGCGTTGCTGAGCGAGCGGCACACGGGGTCGTGGGTGTCGAGGGTCCCGGCGACGAGGCCGCCCCCGTGAAAGTACAGCATCCCCGGTAGCCGCTCGTCGATATGAGCGCCGAGCGGTGTATAGGCCCGGACCGCGAGCGCCCGCTTCGGTCCCGGCACCACGAAATGATCCACCGCCGCGACCTCATCCGCTGGGCCGAAGAAGCTGAGGAGGTGCGTGAGCCCCGCGCGACGCTGCTCGACCGAGAGCGTCAGCGCGCTCGGTGGATTCATGGCGGCGAGCGTCTCGAGGAATCGCCGGGCCCGGGGGTCGAGCGGCATGCTAGCCGCGGCAGCGCACGTGTGGGGGCGCCGCCGACAGGCGGATCACAATCCGAGCGCCCGGCGCGCCGAGGCCGGCCAGCGGGCCGGATCCGCGCCGTGATTCGCGAACAGCGCCACCACCAGTCGATCCATGCCGAAAGCGACGCAGCCGGTATGAGCCAGCTCGTCGCGGCTGTCCTGCAGGCCCCACACCTGGCCGAAGTGCTCCCGGTGATAGTTGAAGCTCATGCAGGCGGTGGGCTTCGCCTGCGCGTAGTACGGGATCAGCAGCTCGAATTTGAGCGCTTGCTGAATCTGGCTCACCGCCATGATCTGGCCGACGCGGCCGAAGAAGGGGTCATTGGCGACCTCGATGGAGTACGGCAACGCGAGCTCGTCTGCGAGTTCCCGTGCCCGGATCATCCAGCTTTCGCGAAATGCCGTAATCTCCTCGGGTCGCCCGATACGCACGAACTCGCGCATGCGGAAGGACTGCAGGCGATCGAGCGACCGCGACGGCTCGCGCCGGAAGCAGTCTGCCGCGACATCGAATATGAGCCCTCCCGAGGGAACGCGCCCGCGACGCGCGATGAGCGGATAGAGCGGATAACAGGCCGCCGGCGAGAGCACGAGATCCGAGGCGCCAAGGGCTGCCGTCCAGTCGCCGCCGCTTTCGTAGCGGTCCGCGGCCGAGCGGATCGCGGCTTCGCTGCCGTGCAGCGCGCACACACAGCCGAGGAGATTCGGGAAGCTCTTGAGATAGCCGGACTTCTCCAGCTGCCGACGGCTCATCACGGGCGGGAAGCGCAGTACCTCGGCGCGCTCATCACGCTGGCGGGAGAGGAAATCCCTGAGGTGCTCCATGACTCCCTCGTACAGAGCCATGCGCGCGTAAACGCCCTCGACGCCGAGCGGCTGGAACAGGTGCCCCGCAATCGGTGCGAGCGGGTCATCGGCCGCGGCAATCGCTTCGGGTGCAGGAACGGTCATGGTCGCTTGGCTCCGGCGCGGGGATCGCGCACGATGGTCATCCGGTGACGCTTCAGGAGGAGCGCTACGCTCAATCGCGGAGCGAGTTCGCCATCGGGCTCATCAGCACCGGCGTCGCCAGATTCGCGAGAATGCGGTCGTTATTGATCATGATGGGTGAGGAGAGCACATCGCGCAGGTGGCGGCCTATGCTGTACTCGCTGTCGTTGCGGTAGCCCGAAAGGCCGCAGGCACGCATGGCGTGCATGACGGTTTGCGCCGCGAGCTCCGAGGCCTCAACCTTTGTCAGCGTGATCAGCGTTTGGAACTCGAGCCCGGCGAGTGCCTGCGGGTCATTCATGCAGTGCTCGTAACGGCGCAGCGAGGTCGCGAGCATCCCCCGCAGCGTGCGCAAGGTGGCGAGTGCCCGCGTGAACTGCGGGGCGCCCGGCGGCAGCTGCCCGCCGTGACGCATGGCATTGCGGACGAAGGACTGTGCACGGGTGGTCGCACTGGATGCGATACCGGACCACACCGAGCCCCACA
>DASQRV010000064.1:0-2774 GCA_035642735.1 Steroidobacteraceae bacterium | reverse complement strand
CATACACGAGCACGCGCGCGCGCGCCGGGAGACCCAGGCACTCGCGCAGCGTGGCGCTGCGCCGCGCGGGGCTGAAGACTTCCGCATCAACACCGAGCGGCTGATGCACCACCTGCGGGACGCCGAGCCTCCGCAGGTACTCACACATCACCCGGCTCGGTGCGAACACCAGGTCGCAACGCTCGTACAGCAGGCGCACGTAGCGGCGCAGCACCGGCCCGGTCCACCAGCCGCAGAAGCGGCGGCCCGCCAGCTGCGGCAGATTCGAGTGATAGAAACCCACCAGCGGGATGCCGCGGCGCCGGGCCACCAGCCAGCCGGCCCAGGCCGGGTGGAAGACATCGCCCGCCTCGATGAGCGTCGGCTCGAGAGCCTCGAGCAGGCGCGTCCAACGCCGCGGATTGAGCGGCAGACGATAGTTGAAGGTGCCGGGCACCGGGTAACCCGACAGCGTGCACACCCCACCGCGCTCGAGGTGGGTGTCGAGCCCGGGAACCACGATGGTGTGTTCCCAGGAGGTGTGTGCCGCGAGCCAGGCGTGTTTTGCCGAGAGGTAACGCTTCACGCCACCGCTGGTCGGCGAATAAAACAGGGTCGCGTCGACGAGGTGCACGGTTGCTCTTTTCCCCGCCAAAGCAGGCATTGCACCTTTTATGATAGTTGAGTGTCAAGCGTAGGCGCGACCCTTCGGGCCGCTGTCAGCGTGATGTTGGGAACGAGGTAAGCGTAAGATCGGCTCGGTTGGAAACGCACGATGCAGCAGGGGCCTGACCCATGACGGAGACCGTGACCCCCGCGCGGCGCGGCCGCGACAGCCGTCGCGCACGCGCCCAGTCGCTGGCCGTCAAGTATCCCTACATCCGCCGGGCGCTGAAGCCGGTCGAGCTGTTGAGCCCTGAAGCGATCGAGGTCATCGAGGCGAATGCCGAGACGATCCTCGAGGAGCTGGGGATCGAGTTCCGGCGGGATCCGGAGTCGCTGCGCCTGTGGCGGGATGCCGGCGCGGACGTGAAGGGCGAACGTGTGCGCATTCCGCGCGGCATGGCCAGAAAACTGCTCGCCACCGCGCCCGGGGAATTCACGCTGTTTGCCCGCAACCCCGAGCGCAACGTCCGCTTCGGCGGCGATGCCACGGTATTTTCGCCAGTGGGCGGGCCGCCGTTCGTCTATGACATCGAGCGTGGCCGGCGCTACGGCACACTCGAGGATCTCACGAACTTCATCAAGCTCGCCCACATGGCGCCGGCGATCCACTTCTCCGGCGGCTGCATGTGCGAGCCGATGGAGATTCCTCCCAACAAGCGCCACCTCGACATCCAGTACGCATTCTTCCGCTACTCGGACCAGGGCTGCGAGGCCACCCCGGAAACCGGTGGTCACGCAGAGGACGCCGTCGCGCTGGCGCAGACCCTGTTCGGTGCCGCCTACCTCGAAACCCACCCGGTGATGCTCGGCAACATCAACTCGAATTCGCCGCTGGTGTTCGATGGCCGGATGCTGCGGGCGCTGCGGGCGTTCGCAAGCCACAACCAGGGCACGATCGTCGTGCCCGCGGTGCTCGCCGGGGCGATGGGTCCGGTCACCCCGGCCGGCTGCCTGGCCGAGATCCTCGCCGAGACGCTCGCCGGCATGGCGCTCACGCAGCTCGTGCGGCCCGGCGCCCCGGTGATACTCGGTTCCTTCGTCGGCGCGATCTCGATGCGCACGGGGGCCCCGACCTTCGGCACACCGGAGGCGACCCAGATGATCTTTGCGACCGCGCAGCTCGCGCGGCGGCTGAGGGTCCCGTGCCGCAGCGGCGGCTCGCTGTGCGCCTCGAAAGTCGCCGATGCGCAGGCCGCCTACGAGAGCGCGCACACACTGCTGCCGACCCTGCTCGCCGGCGTGAACCTGGTCACGCACGCGGCCGGCTGGCTGGAGGGCGGCCTGGTGGCGGGCTACGAGAAATTCGTCATGGATGCCGACCAGTGCGCCATGATGCAGATGCTGGCGCAGGGAATGGATCTCACCGAGCGTGGCCAGGCGCTCGATGCGATCCGCGAGGTCGGCCCCGGCAGCCACTTCCTCGGCTGCGCGCATACCCTCGCGAACTTCGAGACCGCTTTCTATCAGTCGACCATCGCGGACTACTCCTCCTACGAGCAATGGTCGCTCGAGGGCAAGCTGACCGCGGAGCAGCGCGCCAACCGGGTGTGGAAGAAGATGCTGGCCGACTACCGGGATCCGGGCATCGATGCGGCGCAGGATGAGGCGATGCTGGAGTTCATCGCACGGCGCAAGGCCGTGCTGTCGGACACCATCGACGACGAATGACCTGCGGCCGGCACTGTCGTCGCCACGGCCGGGATACCGGCGCACCCGTCAGCCTGGCTCCCGCGGGCGCCAGGCGGACACCGCATCTCTGGCGCGCAGCTGCCGCAGCAGCGCGCGATGCAGCGCCAGGTATCCGGACGAGATCACGCGACCCTGCGCCGGCAGCAGTGCATTGACGCTCGCCAGCGCGTGAAAGGGCACCGAGGGGAAGCCATGGTGCTCGGCGTGATAGGGCATCCGCCAGGCGAGCAGCCGCACCGCCGCATTGGTACAGGTTGTGCGCGTGTTGGCGAACGTGTCGTCATCGAAGGCGCAGCCGGTATGCTCAGCGAGCAGGAACAGGCGCAGGAACGGCTGACCGAGAAGCGCGGGCGCGATCCAGTAGATGAGCACATCCGCACGCTGCAGGTAGAGCGCTACCGCCGCAATCCCGAGGTAACACCCCCACAGGATGCGCGCCT
>DASQRV010000063.1:0-9874 GCA_035642735.1 Steroidobacteraceae bacterium | reverse complement strand
GCCTCGGTCACCGCCCTGGTCTCTTCGAGTTTCCAGTAGGGGCAGGGCTCCTCGTAGTGACTGATGTCCTCCGCCTCGAGGAGGCGCCCCACCTCAATCGCGCGCCGCGGTGAGAAGCCGCTGTTGGCATCGACGAGTTTGACGACGCGATCACCCAGCGCACGCGCGACCGTCGGCACGATCGCCTCCGTGCGGCCGGGCCACTCATCGACGTCATGCCCGCATTCCGCGCCGACGCGCCACTTGAAGGCGTCGAAGCCCTGTTCATCGCGCAGCCGCAGGAAGCGTTCGGCCTCCTGCGCGGGCGTGATGTCGCGGCGCATGGAAGAGGCGTAGGCGCGCAGCGGCCGGGGTGTGCCCCCGAGCAGCTCGACGACCGGCTTGCCCTCGAGCTTGCCGCGCAGATCCCACAGCGCGGTGTCGAGCCCGGCGAGCGCGCGGCAGCGATAGCTGCCGGGAAACTTGTGCTCGCGCTCCTCGATCCGTTCGATAAGCGGATCGATCTCCAGGGCGCTGGCTCCGAGCGCCCAGGGAGCGACCTGGCGGTGAAAGATCGAAGCCGTGATGTCCGCGTTATAGGTCGAGGTCTGACCCCAACCCTCGGCGCCGCTGTCGGTGGTGACGCGCACGAAGCAGACGAAGCGGTCGGTGAAAGTCTCGAGCTTGCTGATCTTCATGGCATGCACGTCCTAGCCCGCGGTGGCGCAGGCATTCTCGAGGCCGTGGCCGTGCGGGCCACTCTCACGCTGCCACAGCAGCAGCACGGAGATCAGCGCCGCGATGCTCACCGCCCCGAAGAACCAGATCATCGTGTCGTAGCCCGCGGGGTTGTCGGGACCTGCTCCCGCCTGGGTGGCGAGCCAGCCGGCAATGCGGTTCGAGCCCCAGAGCGCCACGTTCTGCAGCAAAGTGATGACACCGAGCGCCGTGCCGAGCCGGCGCGGCTCGACGATCAGCGTGGTCGCCGGCCAGATGATGGCGGGCACCATGGAGAAGCTCACTCCCATCAGCGCGGTCGAGAGCCAGGGAGTCAGGTCGGTGAGGCTCAGGACCATGAGGGTGATCGGCAACAGCAGCGTGCCGACCGTGAGCAGCAGTGCGCGGTGTCCGATGCGATCGGCGAGCAGCCCGAACAAGGGCGTGGCGAACACCGCGGCGGCGAAGACCCCCGAATTGACGTCGCTCGCCTGCTGCAGTGACAGACCCTTCACGTGCTGCAGGTACTCGATGGCAAAGGTCTGACGGAAGGGGAAGAACACCGCGGCATACAGGCAGTGGAGACCCAGGATGTACCAGTAGGAGCGATCGAAGCCCCAGATGTCCTTCCAGTTGACTCGCTCGCTGGCATTCCTCGCGGCATACGGGGGCGGCGGCCAGCGCGCATCGAGGATGCGAAAGCTGAGCACGGCGACCAGGCCGACGCCGGTGATGGCCGCACCGAGCCACAGCGGCGGCTGCCAGCCGCCCTCGTACAACGCGCGCGCCCAGGTCGCGGATTTGTCGAGCGAGTAGGAGCCGACGCGCGCGAGGCTGAGGAAGATCGCGGTGGCGAGTGCGACGCCGCTGCGCGGGAACCAGCGCGCCACCCCGGCCAGCAGCGATATGAAGATGGAGCCTTCGCTGACGCCGAAGATCAGCCGCCCGGTCCACATGAGCGCATAGGGCTCGCCCACTGCGGTCAGGACTGCTCCCGCGAACCCGATGACCGCCGCCCACAGGCTGACGCGCGCCGGACCATAGCGGTCGATCAGCACTCCAGTGAAGACCGCGAGCACGATGTTCGGCAGGCTGATCACCGCCGTCAGGTCGCCGATCTGAAACTGCGTCAGATGCCGCTGTCGCAGCAGCAGGTCGGCGATCGGTCCGATCGCATCGGACTCGTAGTAGCTGCTGAAAATGCCGAGTGCGCAGAGGACCAGCACCAACCAGCGCAGCGGCGAGCGGGTACGCGGGTCGTCATCAGGCGTGGCCGCCGCGGCAGGAGCGCTCATGTGCGTCGATTGTACTTGATCGGGGCGTGCTTCTCGGCGAGGCTCGAAGCCTCATCCGGCCGGGGCGACGCGCATGAGCGAGCAGCACGTCATCGCCATCGATCAGGGCACCACCTCGACGCGCGCCATCGCCTTCGATGCTTCCGCCCGTGCGGTCGCGATCGCCCGGCGGGCCCTCACGCAGCACTACGGCGATTCGGGCCGGGTCGAGCACGAGCCGGAGGAGATCTGGAGCGACACGCAGGCCACCGTGCGCGAGGTGATCGACCGCTTGCCCGGGGGCGCCGCGGGCATCACGGCGCTCGGCATCACCAATCAGCGCGAGACGGTCGTCATCTGGGACCGCGCCAGCGGCCTGCCGGTCCATCGCGCCATCGTGTGGCAGGACCGGCGTACGGCAGAGGAATGCGCGCGTCTCAAGAGTGAGGGTGCAGAGGAGCTCGTGCGGCGCAGGACCGGACTCCTGCTCGATCCGTACTTCTCCGGCACCAAGGTGGGCTGGATACTGGATCACGTGCCGGGCGCCCGGGTGCGCGCAGAGCGCGGGGAGCTCGCCTTCGGGACGATCGACACGTTCCTCCTCTGGCGCCTGACAGGCGGGCAGGTGCATGCCACCGATGTCACCAACGCCTCGCGGACGCTGCTGTATGACATCCATGCGCAGTGTTGGGACGAGGACCTGCTGCGCCTGCTGCGCGTCCCGCGCGCGCTCCTCCCGGAGGTGCGCGACAGCAGCGAGGTCTACGGCACGACGGACCCCGGGCTCTTTGGGCGGCAGCTGCCGATCGCCGGTATCGCCGGCGATCAGCAGGCGGCGCTCATCGGCCAGGCGTGTTTCCGGCCCGGCATGGCCAAATCCACCTACGGCACCGGGTGCTTCCTGCTGCTCAACACCGGTGCGGTCGCGGTCACCTCCACCAATCGCTTGCTCACTACGCCCGCCTACCGCATCGGCGGTCGCATCGCCTACGCGCTCGAAGGCTCGATCTTCGTCGCCGGCGCTGCGGTCAAGTGGCTGCGCGATGGGCTCAAGGTCATCGAGAGCGCCTCGGAGACCGCCGTGCTCGCCGCGCGTCTCCCCGATGATCACGGTGTGTACCTGGTGCCGGCTTTCGTCGGACTCGGCGCGCCGCACTGGGACCCGGGCGCCCGCGCACTCCTGTGCGGACTCACGCTCGATACCTCGGCCGCACACATCGCCCGTGCAGCGCTCGAAGCGGTGGCTTATCAGACGCTCGATCTCACCGAGGCCATGCAGCGCGATGGCGCGCAACCCCCGGCCGCCATCCGCATCGACGGTGGCATGGCGGCGAACGACTGGCTCTGTCAGTTCCTCGCGGACATCCTCCAGGCGCGCGTCGAGCGGCCGGCCGAGCTCGAGACGACAGCACTCGGTGCCGCGTTCCTTGCGGGGCTTGCCACCGGCGTATGGCCGGACCTCGGCTCGCTGGAGGCACAGTCCCGCACCGCCGCGGTGTTCGAGCCCCGCATGCACCAGGCGCGCCGCGCCGCCCTGCTTGCCGGCTGGCACCAGGCGCTCGCCCGTGCGCTTCTCCCGAATCGGTGAGCGGGCGCGCGGGGCGCAGCGGCTGGAATCGCGCGGTCATCAACTCGACTCGAAATCGAGCAGCGTCTCGCGGATCCACCCGAGCAGGTGAGGGAGATAGACGCGCTCGACGACGAGCAGCGTCTCCCCGGCGCGCAGCGAGAGGGCGAGCACCGGCACATCGGCCATGCGGCTGCGCCTCGCCTCGCCCGGGGCGGGCACGGACGCCGTGCCACCGAGGCGACACAGGAGATCCGCGATTCCGACGCCCATGAGGCGCACGATGCGAAGTCCGCCGGTGAGCTCCACCATGCAGCCCTCCGCGCAAGCTGCGAGGCTCGCGCCGATCTCCGCGAGCCGCGTGGCGCTTCTCGTGACGCAGAGCGTCTCCGTGGGGCTACGCCAGGCGAGGATGAGCTGAGCCTCCTCGCGTGCCTCGAGCGCCGCGGGCAACGGCATGCCGGTCGCGCCGCGGACCGCGTCTGCAAACGGGCCGTCGCGCGTGAAATAGCGGAGCGTCGCGACGTGCATCGTCTCTTCCATGCACGCAACCAGATTGGCACTCGCGATGCGGGAGGTGGCGGGATACTCAGCCATGCACGCGCCGGCCTTCCGGGTCGAAGAACGGGGTCCTGACCACTTGCGCGGGGATTGCAGCGCCGAGGTGGTACACCACCACGCGCTCGCCGATCCGCTGTGAGCCGCGCGTCAGGAGGGCGAGTGCGATCGGGTGTCCGAGGGCGGGACTCAGGCAGCTGGAAGTGACCCGGCCGTCGATCGGTGCCGGCGGGGCGTGCGGGCCGATCTGCGCGCCGACGGGCAGCGGCGTGCGGCCATCCACCGGTCGCAGTCCCACCCGCTGCAACCGTTCCGGATCGCCTGCGGCCGGACGCGACAGGGAGCGCCGGCCGACGAACGCCGCGGCCTTGCGATCGATGCCGCGCGCGAGGCCGACGTCCGCAGGAAGTGTGGTCCCGTCGGTGTCGGTACCGATGTGCAGGTAACCCTTCTCGATGCGCAGCACCTGCAGCGCCTCGATTCCATAGAGCACCGCGCCGATCTCGGCCGAGCGCTGCCACAGCCGCGCGAACAGCGGCACGGCGTGATCGGCGGGAAGGTTGACTTCATAGCCGAGCTCGCCGCTGAAGCTCGCGCGCAGCACTCGCAGCGGCACCCCATCGAGGAAAGCCGCGCGCATCGTCATGTGCTTCATGTTGGCAGGCGCGAGCGTCGCGTCGAACCCGACACTCTCGAGCCACCGCCAGGCGCGCGGACCGGCCACCGTGACGTTCGCCCACCTCGATGTGACCGGCGTCACCAGCACGCGCAGCGTGACGAACTCGCACTGCAGCCATTCCTCGAAGGCCGCGGCGGTGCGCTCGGCACCCGCCGTGCTGGTGTTGACCCAGTAGTGCTGCTCAGCGAGGCGCACCACGATGCCGTCATCGACGAGCGTACCGTGCTCGTTCAGCAGCACCCCGTAGCGGGCCTGGCCGATGGCGAGTGTCGACATCGTGCCGACGTACATCAGATCGAGGAACTGCGCGGCGTCGGGGCCGTAGATCTCGAGTTTGCCGAGCGGCGAGCCGTCGTAGAGGCCGGCGCGCTCGCGAACGATGCCCGCCTCGCGATGCGCCGCGGCTTCGACCGACTCACCCGCCTGCGGGTACGCCGCGGGACGCCGCCAGTCGCCGTACGTCTCGAAGAGCGCGCCCCGCTCGGCATGCCAGGTGCGGGCGGGCAGCTCCCGGAGCGGCCGGTAGAGACTCGCGGCGCGCCGCCCGGCAATCGCTCCCAAAGTCACGGGTGCAAACGGCGGCCGAAAGCGCGTCGTACCCACTTGCGTGGGGGCGCGATCGGTGTACGCGCCCATCAGCAGCAGCGCATTGATGTTGCTCGTCTTGCCCTGGTCGGTCCCCATGCCGGTCGTGGTGTAGCGTTTCAGGTGCTCGACCGAGCGGTAGTTCTCGCGCGCCGCGAGCTCCACGTCCTGCACCGAGACATCGTTCTGGAGGTCAACGAACTGCTTGCCGCGCACGCCCGCGAGCGGTGCAAACACCTCCGCGCTGCCGCCGCCACCGAGTGGCGCCGCAGGCGGCGGCTGCCCGCGCGCAACCGCCTCCCCTACCGCGGTCGCATGCGCACGTGCGGCCTCAGGATCGAAGACCCCGGCACACGCCCCGACGCTCACGAGGCCGGGCGCTGCGCCATTCGGGACGAACATCGCCTCCTCTGCGAGCCAGCGCAACCGGCCGCCGGCCTGCGAATGCAGGTGCACCGCCGGCGCGAAGCCGCCGGCGGTCAGGATGAGGTCGCAGTCGAGCCGCTCACGGTGTGGACGATCCGCGCGGTTTCCCGTCGCCGCCTCCACGTGGCAGCCATGCACCGCGCGCCTGCCGATGACTCCCGTGACGGCGGCGCCAGTCATGACGCGAATGCCGCGCGCCGCGGCGGCCGCGGGCGCCTGCGCACGCCGCTCGACGATGGCCACGACGTCCATGCCGGCGCCACCCAGCGCGGCAGCGGTCGTGTAGGCCGAATCGCACGCCGCGGCGATGACCACGCGGCGCCCGCAGGCGACGCCATAAGCGAGCGCGTACTCGAGCGCGGCGCCCGCGAGCATGACGCCGGGGCGATCGTTGTCGGGAAAGACGAGCGGCCGCTCGAAGGAGCCGGTCGCGGCGATGATGGTCCGCGCGCGGATCCTCCACAGCCGCTCACGCAGCCCGCAGGCGGGCAGATCCTCAGCGCCTTCGCGGTCCACTCTCTCCACGGCGCACACGAGGTTGTGGTCGTACACGCCGAAGGCGACAGCACGCGTCAGTACTCTCACCCCCGCCTCTTGCGCGGCCGCAGCGAGTCCCTCGCCCTCAGGGTCCGGGCGGAAGGCACGCGCGCCACCCAGGTTCGCACCACCTTCGAGCAGCAGCGTCCGCGCACCGGCACGCGCCGCTGCGGCCGCGGCCGCGAGCCCGGCGTCGCCCCCGCCGACGACGAGCACGTCGGCCTCGGCGGCGAGCTCCTCGTAATGATCGGGATCGGGATCGCTCGGGGCGGTTCCCAGACCCGCCATGCGCCGGATCACGGGCTCGAACACTCGCCAGCTCGGCCACTTGAAAGTCTTGTAATAGAAGCCCGCCGGCAGCAGCGCAGCGAACGCTCCGGTGAGCGCGCCGACATCGAAGCCGACGCTCGGCCAGCAATTGACGCTCGTGGCGCTGAGTCCCTCCACGAGCGGCAGGAGCGTCGCGCGCACGTTCGGGGTGCGGCGCCCCTGCGCTCCCACATCGACAATGGCGTTCGGCTCCTCCACTCCGCAGCTGAAGACGCCGCGCGGACGGTGGAGCTTGAAGCTGCGACCGAGGAGTCGCACGTCGTTCGCGAGCAGCGCTGAGGCCAGCGTGTCGCCATTGAAGCCGCTGTAGGCACGCCCGTTGAAAGTGAAGCTGAGGGGGTGCGTGCGATCGATCCGGGCACCGGCGGGTGCTTCGAGACGATGGCTCACGGGACTCCGCTCAATGCCGGCGGGAGCTCGTTGATGCCGTAGACCGCCAGCACCTCGTGCGTCACGGTGTGGCGGGCGATGTTGAACCAACAGCCGCAGCCGTACGCGTGGCGCCAGCGCTCGAGATGTACGCCCTTCGGGTTGTCGCGGAAGAAAAGGTACTCACCCCAGGCGACATCGCCGGCAGAAGGATCAGGCCGGCGGATATGCGTCGTGCCTCCGCAGACGAACTCATGCTCGTCACGCGCGCCACACCACGGGCAACGAAGCTGCATCATGCGCGTCTCATTGCGGCGGCTCAGTGGGCGATGCCGCTGGCAGCCGCCTCATCGATCAGGCGGCCGGTGATGAAGCGCTCGAGCTGGAAGGGCTCCGCGAGCTCGTGGTTGCGGCCCGTGGCGAGCACGTGGGCGAAGGTCCAGCCGCCTGCGGGAATGGCCTTGAAACCACCCGTGCCCCAGCCGCAGTTGATGTAGAGCCCCGGCACCGGCGTTGCGCCGATGATCGGACTCGAGTCGTGCACCACATCGACGATGCCGGCCCACTGGCGCAGCAGGCGCAGCCGGCTGAAGGATGGAAAGAGCGCGAGTGTCGCCGCCACGACACTCTGCAGCACTGCAAAGCTGCCGCGCTGCGCATACGAGGGGAAGAGATCCAGGCTGCCGCCGATCACCATCTCGCCCTTGTCCGACTGACTGACGTAGGCGCCCGTGCCGGGCGAGATCACCACCTTGTCGAGCCGCGGCTTCAGGGGCTCGGTGACCATCGCCTGCAGCGCATAGCTCGTCACCGGGAGCCGGAAGCCGGCGAGCCGTGCGAGTACGGAGCTGTGGCCGGCGGCGGCGATGCCGACGCGCTCGGCCTTGATGGGTCCGCGATGGGTCTCCACCCCGGTGACGCGGCCGCCGGGCCCGCGGGTGAAGCCGGTAACCTCGCACTCCTGCAGGATATCCACCCCGAGGGCGTCCGCGGCACGGGCATAAGCCCAGGCGACCGCGTCGTGGCGCGCGGTGCCGCCGCGACGCTGCATGAAGCCACCGAGCACCGGATAGCGCGCCTCGGGCGACAGATCGAGCGCCGGAATGAGCTCGCCCACCTCATCACGTGTCAGGAGCTCGGCCTCGATGCCGTTCATGTGCATCGCATTCGCCCAGCGGGCGATCGACTCGAGATCGTGACGGGTGTGCGCCAGCATCACGTGGCCGCGCTGGCTCAGCATGACGTTGTAGTTGAGCTCGCGCGAGAGGCCTTCGTAGAGCTTCAGGGAGAAGTCGTAGAGCCGCGCGCTCTCGGGATAGAGGTAGTTGGAGCGTACGACCGTCGTGTTGCGGCCGGTGTTGCCACCGCCGAGCCAGCCGCGCTCCACCACCGCCACACTCGTGATGCCATGGTTCTTCGCCAGGTAGTAGGCGGCGGCGAGCCCGTGCCCGCCCCCGCCCACGATGATGATGTCGTAGGCGGCTTTCGGTTGCGGGGAGCGCCACGCCTGCGGCCAGTGGCGGTGCCGGGTGAGCGCACCGCGCAGGAGTGCCAGCCCCGAATACCTCACACCGTGCTCAGGCCTTGTCGCGATAGTCGATCTGGATCTGGCGGATCCGCTTGTCGGTGCCGAAGAAGGCGTGCTTCGACATGTCCTTGCTGTAGCGGCTCGCCGGCGGATGGCGGCCGAGGCTCTCGGCGAGCGCGCGAATGTGATGCGGGCCCGCGCCGCAGCACACCCCGAGATAGCGGATGCCGGCGTCGAACGCCTCGCGTCCGAAATCGAAGATCTCCGAGCGTGTCGCCAGGAAGGGATCGAGCCCGTCGGGGAACGCCATCCGGTCCCCACAGCACGGATCCCTGAGCGCCATGAAAGACGGCTGCGCTGGGTGGGTGCGGTAAGGCACTGGCAGCCCGGCGACGTGGCATTTCACGGCGGCGCGGATCTCCCTGAGCAGCGGCATCATGGTGCGCGGTCCGCGGTGGCAGTTGAGACCGACGACATCGGCGCCCGCCTCTTCCATGCGCTGGCAAGCCTGGGCGGGGGTGAACCCATCGCGCGTCAGCTCCTCCTGGTGCATGGCGAAGGTGACGACTGCCGGAACCTTGGACTGGCGGCGGATGGCCTTGAGCGCAATCTGCGCTTCACCCACCCAGCCGAGAGTCTCGGCCACGAAGTAATCGACGCCCGCCTCCACCGCCCAGCCAACCTGTTCGTCGAAGATCCGCTCGACCTCCTTGATCGCCTTGCTGTCGGCAGGGTCGTAGATGTTGGTGTTGCAGAGGTCGCCGGCGAAGAGCGTCCCGGTGCGCCGTGCTACGCGCCGGGCGATGCCGAGCGCGGCGCGATTCATCGGCACCAGGTCCTTTTCGCGCCCGATGACCCGCAGCTTCTCGCGGTGCACGTAGTAGGTGAGCGCCTGCGTGACATCGGAGCCCGCGTGCACGAAGTCCATGTGGAGCTGCTCGACCACCTCCGGGTGCTCGAACAGCACCTCGGGGACGAAGGAGCCGGCCTGGAGATAGCCTCGACGCTCGAGCTCGAACACATAACCTTCCGCGCACACCACCGCCCCGTCTGTCAGGCGCGCCAGCAGGTCCCGCGACGCGCCGTTGCTGCGCGCGGCAGGCGCGCCGCGCTGGCTGACCCGAGTGCTGCGCAGCGGCTTCTTCGTGGTCTTTTTTGCCTTGGATTTCGCTTTGGCTGCCATTCTGGTCTCCGGCGGCGTGAAAATGCTGTGCGCTCCTCAAGGGCGCGCTACATTCTAATCAGCGCCCCCGATGGGCCGATGCCTCTTTTCGATGGGGCTATTCAATTTCTAGGCTGCCGGAGCCACCGCAACCGTGGAAGCT
>DASQRV010000062.1:0-12752 GCA_035642735.1 Steroidobacteraceae bacterium | reverse complement strand
CATCACCGAACGTCAGTTCATCGAGGTGCTGGCGGTGCCAGCGGTGCATGAGGAAGCCGCGCGCATCCTTGCCGGCAAGCCGAACGTGCGCGTGCTGCTGCTCGGGGATCTCGCGGCCGCCGCCTCCGCTGAGCTCGAGTTCCGCAGCGTCACCGGCGGTCTGCTGGTGCAGTCGCGCGATCGCGGCGATCCACCGCAGCAGGCGCTGACGGTGCCGACCCGTCGCCAGCCGACGCCCGCCGAGCTCGCCGACCTGCGCTTCGCGTGGCAGGTGTGCCGCTTCGTCAAGTCGAACGCGATCGTTTTCGCGCGCGCCGGCGCCACGGTGGGTGTGGGCGCCGGGCAGATGAGTCGCGTCTATTCCACGCGCATCGCCGCCATGAAGGCGACCGACGAGAACATCGCGCTCGAGGGCGCGGTAATGGCGTCGGATGCATTCCTGCCCTTTCGCGACAACCTGGATGTTGCCGCCGGCTTCGGCATCCGCGCCGTCATCCAGCCGGGTGGCAGCCGGCGCGATGCCGAGGTGATCGCCGCCGCCGACGAACACGACATGGCGATGGTCTTTACCGGCGTGCGCCACTTCCGTCACTAATGGCGGGGTCCCCACGAAATTGAGCATCTTGACGGGCGACTCCTGCCGCCGGGCGCGCAGCGCTCAATTTCGTGGGGTGCCTCCATGAAGGTGCTGATCGTCGGCGGCGGCGGGCGCGAGCACGCACTCGCCTGGAAATGCGCTGCCGTGGCGCGCGTTGCCGAGGTGCTGGTGGCGCCGGGTAATGCCGGCACCGCCGCTGAGCCCCGGGTGCGCAACGTCGGGGTCGCCGCGGACGATATCGGCGCGCTCGTCCAGCTGGCACGTGCCGAGCGCGTGCACCTCACCATCGTCGGTCCCGAGGCACCGCTGGTCGCGGGCATCGTCGATGCGTTCGCCGAGGCGGGCTTGAGCTGCTTCGGCCCGCGACGCGCTGCCGCAAGGCTTGAGGGCTCGAAAGCCTTCGCCAAAGAGTTCCTGCGTCGACATGGCATTCCGACGGCGCGTTCGGCCACCTTCACCCGCGATAGCTTTGATCCGGCCTGGGTGCGCGGCCAGCGCACGCCGCTGGTGGTGAAGGCCAGCGGACTCGCCGCCGGCAAGGGAGTGGTCATTGCGCCCTCGACCGATGCGGCGATCGCGGCGGCCGAAGCCATGTTTGCCGGCCAGTTCGGCGATGCCGGGCGGGAAGTGCTGGTCGAGGAGTTCCTCGAGGGTGAGGAGGCGAGCTTCATCGTCATGGCCGACGGCCGCCGCGCCCTGCCGCTCGCCACCTCGCAGGACCACAAACGTCTCAACGACGGCGATCAGGGACCCAACACCGGCGGCATGGGCGCCTATTCGCCCGCTGCGCTGGTGACGCCGGCGCTGCACGCCCGCGTCATGCGCGAGGTCATCGAGCCCACCCTCCGCGGGCTCGCGCTCGAGGGGATGGCGTACACCGGCTTCCTGTACGCCGGGCTGATGATCTCGCCCGATGGCACACCGAACGTGCTCGAGTTCAATTGCCGCCTGGGTGACCCGGAGGCGCAGCCGCTGCTCATGCGCCTGCAATCGGATCTGACCCGGTTATGCGAAGCGGCGCTCGGCGGACGGCTCGACACGGCGACCGTGCAGTGGGATCCGCGTGTCGCGCTCGGGGTCGTCATGGCCGCCGCCGGCTACCCCGAGGATGCGCGCCGCGGCGATGTCATCGAGGGGCTCGAGCGCGCCGCACGGCTGCCCGGAAAGATCTTCCATGCGGGCACGCGGCTCGAATCGGGCAAGGTGCTCACCAACGGTGGCCGGGTGCTCTGTGCGGTGGGTCTCGGGGCCGGCATCACCGCCGCGCAGCGTGCCGCTTATGCGCTCGCCGACAGCGTCCACTGGCCGGGCCTGCACTACCGCCGCGATATTGGTCACCGTGCCGTGCTTATGGCCCAGCCATGACCGGCCGGGCATCGGCCGCGGCCTTCGATCTCCGCGCAGCGCACGTCATCGAGCTGCAGGTGCAGCCTGGAGACGTCGATGCCTATGAGCACGTCAACAATGCCGTCTACCTCACCTGGCTCGACCGCGTCGCGTGGTCACACTCGGCGGCGCTCGGCGTGCCGCTCGAGAGCTGCCTGGCGCTGCGCCGCGGCATGGCGGCGCAGCGCATCGAGATCGACTACCTGCGCGCGGCGCTACGCGGCGATCGCATTCAGGCCGCAACATGGATCGTGGGCGGCGACGGCCGCCTGCGGGCCGAGCGACGCTTCCAGATCCGTCGGGCGTCCGACGGTGCGACGCTGGCGCGCGCCCGCATCGACTACGTGTGCATCAACCTCGACACCGGGCGCGCGGCGCGCATGCCGGAGATGTTCGCGCGCGCCTACGTCGTGACCGCGCCCTGAGCGGATTTTCATGGGGCAACAGGCGCCTGCGGCGCAGGCGGCAAGAGCCCATGCGCCCGGCCTGCCATGAAGTGCTCGGCTGCTGAGGTGATCGGGGCAGATGCGCATCGAGCCCCGCCTTTTGCCGCCGGTAACGAAGCTGATGTCCGGCACAAATTCGCAGGAGCGAATTTGGCCGACCGAAGGTCGGCCCGCAGGGTGTCGGCCAGGGACGGGCCGGCACAAAAGCGCCGCAGGCGACTTTTGCCCAATCTAGAAGCTGAAGCGCACGAAGACCTGCGGGCCCCTGATGGTCATGTTGACGACGCCCGGGAAGCTCCCAGTGCGATGGGTCAGATCCGTGCGGATGGAGGCGTAACCGGCACCGACGACGAAGTTCGGGACCCAGCGGTACTGGATGTCGGCATGGGTGTCCAGGTACGAGCCGCTGAGGTTGTGGGTGTTGACCTTGAGATACGCCGCCTGCGCGGTCGCCGCCCAACGGCTGGAGAGACACCAGGTGAGATCGAGCGGCAGAGCGGGAAAGGGAGTGGCGGCAGTTACTTCCTGGCGCAAGCCCTGCGCCGGCACCTGGCCGATCACATCGAGCTGCAGGAAGTAGAGCGCTAGCCCCGAGCCGACCTCGAAGCGGTTGTTGCGGATGAACGAGTAGGTGTAGGTGATATTGAACTGCTCGAGGTCGAAACTGGTCTGCGCGAGCTCCCCGGCGGGAAAGGTCTGATTGCCGAAGACGATGTCGTTGGCCAGCACCTGGCTGCCGGAGCGCTTGCTCTCGAAGTAGCCGACCCGCACCTTGTTGCGATCGCGCAGGCGAAACATGAAATCCACCACACCCTGGCGCTCACGGTGTGCCAGCCCCAGATCGTTCTCGGCGCTCACCGGGGTGCCGGTGGTACCGGGCGGGGCGTTGGTCGGATCGACACGGAAGCTCGTGTTGTACTTCGGCGTGTAGAAGGCCGCGCGGATGTAGAAGTGATCGGTGATGGGGCTGGCAGGCTCGTGTGTCGCCGGCGGCAGCGGCGCGCCCGAATACGGGTCACGATCGGCCAGCGCCGGCATGGCTTGTGTCACCAGTAGCACCGCGGCGACCGCCCGGAAGATGCGCATGCGAGTTGGACTCCCACCCGCTACGAGCGCGGGTGGGGTGATCTTACTGAGCCGCGGGCACCCCCAGCCAGCGTCGCCGGCCGGCGACGTGACTCGCTTCGCACATGTCGACCGGCAGTCGCCGGGGGCAGACAACGCCAAATGCGCGAGGCTGCTGCAGTGAGTCTGCCGTGTAGCCGAGCGCCGCGGCGCTTCAGCGCTTCATGGCCTCGAAGAATTCGCCGTTCGACTTGGTGTCCTTCATCTTGTCGAGCAGGAATTCGATCGCCGCCAGCTCGTCCATGGGGTGCAGAAGCTTGCGCAGGATCCACATCTTGGCGAGCTCGCCCTGGTCGGTGATGAGCTCTTCCTTGCGGGTGCCGGAACGGTTGATGTTGACCGCCGGGAACACGCGCTTCTCGGAGATGCGCCGGTCGAGGTGAATCTCGCTGTTGCCGGTGCCCTTGAACTCCTCGTAGATGACATCGTCCATCTTCGAGCCGGTGTCGATCAGCGCGGTCGCGAGGATGGTGAGACTGCCGCCCTCCTCGATGTTGCGCGCCGCGCCGAAGAAGCGCTTGGGGCGCTGCAATGCGTTGGCATCGACACCGCCGGTGAGCACCTTGCCCGAGGACGGCACCACGGTGTTGTAGGCGCGCGCCAGACGGGTGATCGAGTCGAGCAGGATCACGACGTCCTTCTTGTGCTCGACGAGGCGCTTGGCCTTCTCGATGACCATCTCGGCCACCTGCACGTGACGCGCCGCGGGCTCATCGAAGGTGCTGGAAACGACCTCGCCCTTCACCGTCCGCTGCATCTCGGTGACTTCCTCGGGCCGCTCGTCGATGAGCAGCACGATGAGATACACCTCGGGATGGTTGGCGGTGATGGAAGTGGCGATGTTCTGCAGCAGCATCGTCTTGCCGGCTTTGGGCGGCGAGACGATCAGGCCGCGCTGGCCCTTGCCGATCGGAGCGACCAGGTCGATGGTGCGTGCGGTGAGGTCTTCGGTCGAGCCGTTGCCGCGTTCGAGTTTCAGGCGCTTGGTCGGATGGAACGGCGTCAGGTTCTCGAACAGCACCTTGTTGCGCGAGCTCTCCGGCGAGTCGAAGTTGATTTCGCCCACCTTGAGCAGCGCGAAATAGCGCTCGCCGTCCTTCGGCGGACGGATGAGGCCCGAGATGGTATCGCCGGTGCGCAGGTTGAAGCGCCGGATCTGGCTCGGGCTCACGTAGATGTCGTCGGGTCCGGCGAGATAGGAACCATCCGCCGAGCGCAGGAAGCCGAAGCCGTCCTGCAGGATCTCGAGCACGCCATCGCCATAGATGTTCTCGCCGTTCCTGGCGTGCGCCTTGAGGATCGAGAAAATGATGTCCTGCTTGCGCGAGCGGGCGAGGTTCTCGAGCCCCATGGACTCGGCCATCTTCACGAGCTCGTGGATGGGCTTGGACTTGAGCTCCGTGAGGTTCATGGAGCTGCGCGACTGCGTCAGCTCCGCGGGACTGATGATCTCGGAGTCGTCGGCGTCGAACACCTCGGGCTCGTGCATCATCTCGTCGGGACGGCCGCCGCCGTTGCCGCGGTTGCCGTCACGGTTGCCGTGGCGCGGGCCCTTGTTGGGCCGATTGCGGCCCTGATTGCCGAGATAGCCTCTCACAGGTTGCTGTCCAGAAATGCGGAAAGTTGGGACTTGGACACCGCGCCGACCTTTTGGGCCTCGACGGTGCCGTTCTTGAAGAGAATCAGCGTCGGGATGCCGCGGATTCCGAACTTCGGTGGGGTCTGGGGGTTCTCATCGATGTTGATCTTGGCGACCTTCATACGGTCCTGGTACTCGCTGGCGATCTCATCGAGGATCGGAGCGATCATCTTGCAGGGGCCACACCATTCGGCCCAGAAGTCCAGCAGGACCGGCTTGTCGGACTTGAGGACATCCTGGGCGAATGTCGCGTCCGTCGTGTGCACAATGTGCGGGCTACTCACGCGGTTCAACCTCCGTCAAATACAGAGCGTGAAAAATCCCTTGGAAACGCCAGTGAAATCCGCCGCGGGGTCGGCCAGGAAGCCGCGAAAAGCGATGCCAGACACTCCCGGTAAACGGTTACACTAATAACTCGTGATTGAGTATGTGTCCAAAAGGAACTAAGGGTAGGTTACGGCAGGCGCGGACCTGCCGGCCCGCTGTCTTACTACCACTTTGTAGCGCTTCCGCGGTCGTTTTTCAAGTCTCGCGGCGCAATTTGCCCTAACGCTTCACTGTAACTGATGATCGATTCACCTTCCGATTCCGTCACCTTCGCCTCCCTGGGCCTCGAGCCACAGGTCATGCAGGGCGTACAGCAGGCAGGGTTCGTCACCTGCACCCCTATCCAGGCGCAGACTCTGCCGATCGCGCTCGCCGGGCGCGACGTCGCCGGCCAGGCGCAGACCGGCACCGGCAAGACCGCCGCCTTCCTCGTGGCGCTCTACCAGGCACTGCTCACGCGGCCGGCGCCGGCGACCCGCGCCCCCACGTCCGTCCGGGCGCTGGTGGTGGCGCCGACCCGCGAGCTCGCGGTGCAGATCCAGCGCGATGCCCTGGTCCTCGGCGCTCACACCGGCTTCACGCACCTGGTGGTGTTCGGTGGCATCGACTACGACAAGCAGCGCCAGCAGCTGAGTGCCGGCTGTGACGTACTGATCGGCACGCCCGGGCGGCTGATCGACTACTACAAGCAGCACGTGTTCGATCTGAAGTCGGCGCAGGTGCTGGTACTCGATGAGGCCGATCGCATGTTTGATCTGGGCTTCATCGCCGACATCCGCTACATCCTGCGGCGTCTGCCCCCGCCGGGACGGCGCCAGTCGATGCTGTTCTCCGCCACCCTGTCCCACCGGGTACTCGAGCTGGCATACGAGCACATGAACAATCCGCAGCTGGTGCGCATCGAACCCGACAAGATGACGGTCGATCGCGTGCGCCAGCTGATGTACTACCCGTCGATGGAAGAGAAGGTGCCGCTGCTCGTCGGGCTGCTGCACCAGAGCGAGGCGGTGCGCACGATGGTGTTCGTCAATACCAAGCGCATGGCCGAGCGGCTCGAGGCGATCCTCAAGGCCAACGGCTTTCAGGCGCAAGCGCTCTCGGGCGATGTGCCGCAGAACAAGCGGCTGCGGTTCCTGCGGGACTTCCACGACGGCAAGCTCGCGGTGCTCATTGCCACCGACGTCGCATCAAGGGGGCTGCACATCCCCGATGTCAGCCACGTCTTCAACTTCGATCTGCCGCAGGACGCCCCCGACTATGTGCATCGCATCGGCCGCACCGCGCGCGCCGGAGCCGAGGGGGATGCCATCAGCTTCGCCTGCGAGGACACCGCGGTGTCGCTGCCCGACATCGAGAGTTATATCGGCCACAAGATCCCGTTTGCCCCGATCGCACCGGAGCTGCTGGCGACCGGCCTGGTCAGCGCGCCCCACGCCCACCGTCCCCACCCGGCTGGGGGGCGCCGCCACGGCGGCGACGGCGGCCGGCGCGAGCGACGGGGATCGCGTCCCGAGGGCCGGCACGCGCACCGCGGACGGGGCCGCTAGGCCACCCCAAAAAATCACGCTTGCCACTCGTGGCAAGACTCGCGCCGTGCACCAAGACGCGTGATTTTTCGGGGACCCCGGCGGCCCCCGGGAAATCGCGCCCGACGGTGAGGGCGAGGCTCGCGTCATGCAGCCAGACGATTGTTTTTGGGGGACTGTCGCGGCGCGGGCGTGGCACTCGGGGCGCCGCTCGGCTAAGCTTCGGTAACCTGGCGGCCGCCGCCAACAGCCCCGCTGGGGCATCCCCGAAATGGCGGAAATCGAAGACAACGTCGATCGCGAGCTGTTCCGCAACGTGGAGAAGGTGCGTCAGTTGCGCATCGAGCACCGGGATCTCGATGAAGTCATCTCCCGGCTGTCGCTCGATCTGCATGTCGACCAACTGCAGCTGAAACGGCTGAAGAAGCGCAAGCTCCTGCTCAAGGATCAGATTGCGCGTCTCGAGAGCCAGTTGATCCCGGACCTCAACGCCTGATGGACAGCGCCGACAGCGCCGTCCGAGGCGCCCTGCTGCAGCTTACTTCGCCGCAGATGCTCGCCGCGCTCGTGGCCGCGCTATGCGCGGCGGCGGTAGCGTACGCCGTGGCACGGCGGCTGGCCGCGCGCCGGGTACGCACCGCGGCCGACCTGCCGCTCCCCGCGCACGGGCTCGACCATGCGCTCGAGGGGATGGTGATTCTCGCCCCCATTCTCGCCGCGCTTGCGACACTGTTCGCGGCTCACGTGCTCACCGGTGCGCTCGGCACGTCCACTGCGGCGGTCGACGCTGCCGCGCGCCTCGTGACCGCGCTGCTGCTGGTGCGGCTCGGCGTGTTCGTGTTGGGGCTGCTGCTCGGGCCGGGCTCGTGGGTGCGCACGCGCGGCACGCGCATCACCGTCATCCTGTGGGTGATCATCGCATTCGCGCTGCTCGGCTGGCTGGATGTGATCGAGGCCGACCTCAACCGCGTCAGCCTGATCCCCGGCAAGACGCAATTCAGCCTGTGGGCACTGCTCAAGGGACTGGTGGTGGTCACGGCCTTCGTCGTAGTGGCGAGCCTGATCGCACGGGCCATCGAACGACACGTCATGCAGCTCGATCAGCTGGCCGTGTCGACGCGCGTCGGCGTCTCCAAGTTCACTTACTTCCTGCTCGTCGCGCTCGGGGTGCTGCTCGGAATCAACGCCGCGGGCGTGGATGTCACCACGCTCAACGTGCTCACCGGTGCCATCGGGCTCGGGCTCGGATTCGGCCTGCAGGCGGTCGCCAGCAATTTCGTCAGCGGCTTCGTGCTGCTGATAGACAAATCCATCAAGCCGGGCGATGTCATCAGCTTCACGACACTTGGCGGTGCGAGCAGCGGCAATTTCGGCTGGGTACAGGAGCTGCGCGGGCGTTACGTGGTGGTACGCGACCGCGACGGCGTGGACACGCTGGTCCCGAACCAGAACCTGATCACGAGCTCCTTCATCAACTGGAGCTACTCCGACCAGCGCGTGCGCCTGAAACTGCCGGTGTTGGTGAGCTACGAGGACGACCCGGAAGTGGCGCTGCAGCTGCTGGTCGAGGCGACCGAGAATCACCCGCGTATTCTGCACGATCCGCCCCCCGTCTCGCGCCTCATCAGTTTCGAGGACCACGGCATGCGGCTCGAGATCCGCTTCTGGATCGCCGACCCGGTGAACGGCGTCAACAACGTGCGTTCGGACGTCAACCGCGCCATATGGCGCATCTTCCGCGCCCACGGAGTGAGGATTCCCGTGCCCCAGCAGGAGACGCGCATTTTGGAACCGCGCGGGCGTCCGTACCCGGGTGCAGGCCTTGCCCGGCCCACCCCAGGGACGGACCAGGCTGCAGACTAGCATCCGCTCGTGGCACTGCCGATCGCCGCTGGTGTCGAGATCCCCGACGACGAGCTGTCGCTGTCGTTCATGCGCTCTTCCGGCCCCGGCGGACAGAACGTCAACAAGGTCGCCTCCGCGGTGCAGCTACGCTACGACCTGGAGCGCAGCCGCGCGCTCAGCGAGGCCGCCAAGCTGCGGCTGCGGCGCCTCAGCGGCCGGCGCCTGACCGCTAACGGCTCGATCCTCATCATCGCCCGTAATCACCGCACGCAGGAGCGTAACCGTCGCGAGGCCGAGCAACGTCTGGCGGAGCTCATCCGGCGCGCGCTCGAGGTACCCAAGCCGCGGAAGCCGACGCGCCCAACACGCGCTTCACACGAGCGGCGCCTGGAGCATAAGGCCAGGACGCGGCGTACCAAGGGATTGCGGGCACGCCCGCGGTGGGACGACTGAGGCACGCTGTAGGTACAAAGGCCGATGAGCCGCGGCCAGCCATCAGGCGTATGCTCATCAACGCTGCTGTGTCATAACAAACACGTAACACGTTGATTCAACGGGCTCCACGACGAGCGGAGGTGTCACATGGCGACTGAGGGCTCTCCCCTGGGAACAGCGAAGCGGTTCACCGGCTGGTACATCGTGGCCGCCATCCTCTTCATCATCCTCGGAATGTTCGCGATCATCGAACCGACCGTAGCGGGTCTCGGCGTCGCGATCCTGGTCGGGTGGCTGCTGCTTTTCGGCGGCATCGCCCATTTCGTCATGGCCTTTCAGGGCGGCGGCGGGAAGCGCGTGATCTACCAGGTCATACTCGGCATCGTATTCCTGCTCGCCGGGGTCTACATGCTCATGAACCCGGTGCTCACGCTGCACACGCTCACCCTGCTGCTCGCCGGCGTGATCTTCATCGCCGGGATCTTCGAGTTCATCGGGTACTTTCAGATTGAGCGCGCCTCGGGGTGGCTGCTGGTCAACGGCATCGCGGCGATCGTGGTCGGCGTATTGATCTGGATCCACTGGCCATCGAGCTCGGTGTGGGCCATCGGCACGCTCGTGGGGATCAACCTGTTGTTCACCGGCGTGGCGCGGCTGATGATGGGGATCACCGGGCGTCGCCTCATCGGACGAGTCGACCGGGTCGTATCGCGCTGATCCCCGCCCCCGCCTGAGGGTTGCGGAGCGCCAGGAGGGCGTGCTTTGTACTCATCCGCCCTGATGGCGTTCCTCCATCACGTCGCCGCGTTCGCCACGGTATCAGCGCTGGCGGTCGAGGTGGCGCTGTTCAAGCCGCCGCTGTCGCTGCAGCAGGCGCGGCGGCTGCAGCGCACCGATAACATCTTCGGCGCGGCAGCCGGCGCCGTGCTCGTGATCGGCATGCTGCGCGTCGCGTATTTCGAGAAGGGTCCGTCCTACTACTGGCACGACACGTTCTTCATCGCCAAGTTCACCGCCTTCATCATTGCCGCGCTTATCTCGATCTACCCGACCGTCGTCTTTCTCGCCTGGAGCAGGAGCCTGAAGACGGGCAGCGCGCCTGAGATCTCCCCCGAGCGTGTGCGCAGCGTGCGCCTGTGCCTGATGCTCGAGCTCACGTTGATTCTGGTGATACTGCTGTGCGCGGCACTGATGGCGCGCGGTTTCGGCTACCTCGGCTAACACCACCCCGGAAGTCGCGCCGGCCGTGGATCAGCGAGCAAGTCCCCGCTCGTTGTGCCGCGCAATCGTTCGCGCGAGCCCCGCTACGGCGGCAGCGGCAACTGGGCCGCTGCTGCGCCGCGACGTAGCGCGGGCGCCCTGTCCTAAAGGGCAGTTACTGTTGAAACGCGCCCGGCGCCACAATAACCGCTCCGAACGATCAAGCGCTTGGGCGGTGTCACATGGCTACACAAGGTCCGGTCGTCAAGACGGCCCGCGCGTTCTCCGGTTGGCTGATCGTCGCCGCCATCCTCTTCATCGTGTTGGGAGCGTTCGCGATCATCGAGCCGGCCGTGGCAGGACTCGGCGTCGCACTGCTGGTCGGCTGGCTGCTGATCTTCGGCGGAGTCAGCCACTTCGTGTCCGCGTTCGAGGGAGGGGGTGCGAGGCGCGTCCTGTTCGAGATCCTCGCCGGTGTGGTGTTCGTGCTCGGTGGCTACTACATGGTGACGCACCCGCTGCTGGCGCTCAGCACACTGACACTGGTGCTCGCGGCGGTGATTCTCGCGGCCGGGGTGTGCGAGATCGTCACGTACTTCCGCCTCAGGAGCGAGCAGGCGTCGGGCTGGATACTGTTCAACGGCATCGTCGCGCTGATTCTCGGCGCGCTGATCTGGCTGCACTGGCCATCGAGCTCCGTGTGGGCGATCGGCACGCTGGTCGGCGTGAATCTCCTGCTGACGGGAATCACGCGACTGATGGTCGGGCTGACCGGCCGCAGGCTCATCCGGCACGCGACCGCGTAAGCCGCGCCACGGCTCGGTCCCGTCTGTCGTTGCAGGCCGCCTTCCCCCGGCGTGCCGCAACGGCAGGCGGGACTGGGGTCCCCGCGAAATTGCGCGTCTTACCGATCGGTGATCTCCCAACGTTGACGTCAGGCGCAATTTCGCGGGGTGGCCTGCCTGGGGTCGCGCCTCTCAGGCGAGGCTCAAGCCGCCCGCTTGGTGCGCAATCCCTCCGGGTGGATCAGCCAGGCGGCGAGCGCCGGCAGCAGCACGATCGCGGCCAGCATGTTCACCAGGAACATGAAGGTGAGCATGATGCCGATGTCGGCCTGGAACTTCAGCGGCGAGAACACCCAGGTGGCGACCCCGATCGCGAGCGTGATGCCCGTGACGATGATGCTCGCGCCGGTGACTCGCAGCGTGCGCTCGTAGGACACGCGCACCGGCAGGCCCTGGTGCAGGAACTCCTCCATGCGGCTGAAGAGGTAAATGCCGTAATCGACGCCGATGCCGGCGCCGAGCGCCACCATCGGCAGCGTCGATACCTTGATGCCAATGCCGACCAGCGCCATCACGGCGTACACCAGCACCGACACCAGCGCCAGCGGCAGCACCACCACGACCGTGCCCACGACGGAGTGAAAGGTCAACAGGCACATGACGATCACGGCCGCGAACACCCCGACCAGGATCAGCAGTTGCTTCGACTCGACGGTCTCGTTGGTGGCCGCCATCACGCCCACGTTGCCCGCTGCCAGGCGCACCTGTGCGCCCGCGGCGGGGTTGGCGCTGCGCCAGCGCTTGACCTCTCCTACCGCACGCGCGATCGTGCCGGCGCGGTGGTCGGTGAGGAACATCAGCACTGGCACGACATCGCAGTTCTCGTTCAGCAATCCGGTGCTGGTCTCGATATAACGCGTCGACTGAGTGAGCTGGTTCTGCTCGCGCGGAATGCTGCGCCACTTGAGGCTGCCCTCGTTCCAGCCGGCGATCGCAATCTTGGCGATGAACGGCAGCGTGATGACTTCCTGCACGCCCGGGAGGTTGCGCATGTGCCAGCCGAAGCGGTCGACCCAGGTCATGAGCTCGTGGCTCACGCAGACGGGCTGCTGCGAATCCACTATCGCCGTGAGCAGGTCCACGCCGATGCTGAACTTCGAGGTAATGACGTCGTTGTCGCGGTTGTAGCGCGAGTCGGCCCGCAGCTCCGGCACGCCCGCCTGGGTGTCCCCGATCACGGTGTCGCGTCCCTTCCACCAGCCGAGTACGCCGAGCACCGCGGCCGACACGATGACGACGAGCGCCGGACCGCGGCGGGTCACGCCTGCCAGGCGATGCCACACCCGCGCGAGCCAGTGCTGCCGCCGCGCCACCCGGTCGTGATAGCCGGCGTCGAAGTGCACGTAGGAGACCAGCACCGGCAACAGCACCAGGTCGGTG
>DASQRV010000061.1:0-3875 GCA_035642735.1 Steroidobacteraceae bacterium | reverse complement strand
CGCAGGTCGTCGGCACTCTTGATGGGCGCGCCGTTGGCCGCGAGCACCACGTCGCCCGGCTGAATGCCGGCCTCGGCCGCGGGGCCGCTGGCGCGCTCGACTATGAGCCCGCCCTTGACGTTGCCCTGCCGCTGCTCCTGCTCGGTGAGCGGGCGCACCGCGAGTCCGAGCTTGCCGCCATCGTTGTGGGAGGCTTCCTTGGAGGCCGTGCGCTGGTCCTCCATCGCGGCGAGCTTGACGCTCACGTGGCGCGTGGCGTGGTCGCGCCACACTTCCAGGTCGACGCTCGTGCCGGGGGCGATCGCGGCGATCTGCACCGGCAGCTCGGTGGAGTCCTTGAGCGGCTGCCCGTTGAGCTTGAGGAGCACATCACCCGCCTCGATGCCGGCGTGCTCGGCCGGGCCACCTTTCTCGACGCTCGAGACCAGCGCGCCTTGCGGCGCCGGCAGCCCGAACGAGTCGGCCAGCCCCTGGGTGACGTTCTGGATCACGACGCCGAGCTTGCCGCGGGTGACGTGGCCGCTGCTCTGCAGCTGCTGACCCACCTGCATCGCGACATCGATCGGGATGGAGAACGACACACCCATGTAACCGCCGCTGCGGCTGTAGATCTGTGAGTTGATGCCGACGACCTCACCGCGCATGTTGAAGAGCGGGCCGCCCGAGTTGCCGGGGTTGATCGGCACGTCGGTCTGGATGAAAGGCACGTAGCCGGAGTCGAGCGTGCGGCCCTTGGCACTGACGATGCCGGCGGTCGCGCTGTTCTCGAAGCCGAACGGCGCCCCGATCGCGAGCACCCACTCACCGACCCGGAGCGCGCGCGAGTCGCCGATCTTCACCGTCGGCAGGTCGCTGGCCTTGATCTTGATTACGGCGATGTCCGACTTCGTATCGACGCCGATCACCTTGGCGGTGTATTCGCGCCGGTCGGTCATGCGCACCGTGACTTCGCTCGCGCCGTTCACCACGTGCGCGTTGGTCATGATGACGCCATCGGGACTGATGATGAAGCCGGAGCCTTCACCATGCTGCGGCCGCGGCGCCTGCTGGTGGCCGGGCCCGCGGAAGAACGGCGCGAACGGGCTGTTGGGACCGAAGGGATTGCCGGGGCCGTCGTCGCCGCCGTTCTCCTCCTCATCGCCCTGGTCGCCCTGGTCGCCTTGGCCATGGAAGCTGGTCGGCACCTTGGTGGTCACCTGGATGTTGACCACCGCCGAGCCATACCTCTGCACCATGCTGCTGAAGTCAGGCAGCGTCACGGTGGGAGTGCCCGGCGCGGGCGATACCTGCGCCGTGACCGCGGCGGGGGCCGGGGTCGCGAGCGCGCGGGTCATATAGAGCGTGCCTACCGGCACGCCGATCATGCTGGCGCCGACCACTGCGGCGATCAGCGGTTTGCTGATGAGTCTCGAGAGGGTCATGGAGTGCTCCGTCAGTTCCCGTGTCCTCGGGGGGATCCGGGGCACGATAGGGAGCGTGCCTTATGGGAGTCTTAAGGCGTGGAGGCGGTGCTTCCGGGGAGCGCTATTTTGCCGAGAAACGCGTGTAGGGGCGCGGCTCGGTCCGCAGGGGCGGTGTCAGCGCGCCGAAATAAGTCGCAATCTCGGCGATCTCGGCCGGCTTCAGCGGCGCGGCCAGGCTCCTCATGATGGGATTCTTACGCCCGCCGTTCTGGTATTCCTCGAGCGCGCGCACCAGGTAGTCCGCGTGCTGCCCGGCAAGGGAGGGGTACATCGGCGTCACGCCGACCCCGTCCTGCCCGTGGCACGAAATGCAGAGCATCGCGGCCTTCGGCACGGGCCCCTGCGCTTTGCCACTGGCAGTGAGCGGCTTGCCAGCGAAGAACACGGCGATGTCGGCGATGTCCTGGTCGGAGAGCTCCGAGGCCTGCGAGTGCATCGTGATGTGCGAGCGGTCGCCCTTGCGATAGTCGTGCAGCGCGCTCGTCAGATACTCCGGGCTCTGCCCTTCGAGCTTCGGCACGCTGTAGTCGGGGTAAGCGTTGCGGTAACCATCGATGCCGTGGCAGCCGAGACAGGTGTAGGAAAGCTCTCTGCCACGATGCGGATCGCCCTGCAGTGCCGCCGCTGCCGGGGCGGGCTGCGCAGCGGCTGCGGCAGTCACGGCCGGCTGTGCCGGTGTCTGCGCAAGCACACTGGTCGCAAGCGCACACGCGGCGAGGGCCGCGACCGAACCGCACCGACGCCCCATCCTACTCTCTCCACCAGTCGAAAAAACGGCCCCGAATGTTACGGACTCCGCGTGACAAAAGCCACCGAGTGGGCGTGCGCGGCACGCTGCGCTGCGCCGCGCGAAGTTGGTGTCGTAAGCTTGAACCATGATCGCCCTGATCCAGCGAGTGAGCGCGGCCGAGGTACAGGTCGGGAGCGAGCGTGTCGGCGCGATCGGCCGCGGTGTGCTCGCACTGATCGGCGTGCAGCGTGGCGACGACACGCAGGCGGGCGCACGACTCCTCGAGCGCATCCTCTCGTACCGGGTGTTTCCCGATGGCGCCGGGCGCATGAATCTCTCGCTCCGCGAGGTGGGCGGTGGACTCCTGCTCGTGCCGCAGTTCACGCTCGCGGCGGATACCGGCAAGGGCACCCGGGCCGGTTTCAGCACCGCGGCCGCACCGGAGGAGGCGCAGCGCCTGTTCGCGGATCTGCTCGCCCGCGCGCAGGCGGCCTATGCTCCTGTTTCCGCTGGCGTATTTGGCGCGCACATGCAGGTATCGCTGGTCAATGACGGCCCGGTGACCTTCCTGCTCACGACCCGCTGAGTGCGAGCGTGAAGTGCGTCCCGACCGTGCGCGAACTTATGGGGCTCCGGGCACTCCTTTGACTTATGATTCAACTCTTTTCCGCCGCCTGGGCGGAAGCACGTGGAGTCGCGAATTATGGGCGGTTTAGGAATGCGCGAGCTGGTCATCATTCTGCTCGTGGTGCTCGTCGTGTTTGGTGCCAAGAAGCTGCGCACCGTCGGCTCGGACCTCGGGCACGCCGTGCGCGGATTCAAGAAGGCGATGAGCGAGGGCGAGGAGGAGCAGAGCACCCCGCCGAAGCAGATCCGCTCCGAGGGTCCGGACGCCGAGTTCCCGGAAGTCGCGAAGAAGAGCGACACCAAGACCGAACGGAGCGCGTGATCTGTTCGAGGGCCGGTTCTCGGAGATCCTGATCATCTTCGTCCTGGCGCTGATCGTGCTGGGACCGGAGAAGCTGCCGCGCGTGGTGTCTGAAGTCGGCCGTTGGGTCGGACGAGCCCGCGCCATGGCGCGTCAGTTTCGCGAGCAGCTCGAGGAGGAAGTGCAGCTCGAGGAGGCACGCAAGACACAGCAGCGCAGCGCGTCCGCGGCGCCGGTTGAGCCGCCAGCGGACGCCGGCAAGCCGCACGGGGAGACTGCCGGCCCCGCCGTGCCGCCGCACGCGCCCGCCAACGGCGGAGGCAGCGAGTTGACCGAGGTCTCCTACGCGCACCACCCGCAACCTGGCGACCCCGCGCAACCCACCGGACACCTCCAGACCGCCGGCGCCTCCACCCCCGACCCGACCGCCGGACGGCCCGCGCAGGCGGGCGGCGCCGATGATGAGCGAAGAACCTGAGAAACTCGCCGAAGGCACCCTGATCTCGCACCTCCTGGAACTGCGGGACCGGTTGCTGCGCGCGCTGGTCGCAGTCGGCATCGCCTTCCTGCCGTGTATGTTCTACTCGAACGAGCTGTTCAGCTTCATCGCGCAGCCGCTGGTCGGGAGGCTCCCGGAAGGGAGCAACCTGATCGCCACCGGCGTGATGTCGCCCTTCACCACGCCTTTCAAGCTGTCGTTCTTCGTGGCGCTGATGCTGGCGATGCCGTTCGTCATCTACCAGCTGTGGGCGTT
>DASQRV010000060.1:0-8120 GCA_035642735.1 Steroidobacteraceae bacterium | reverse complement strand
CGAGAACGCCTTCGCTCACGAGGCGGGCATCCATCAGCACGGCATGCTCAAGCACCACAGCACCTATGAGATTCTCCGCCCGGAGGATGTCGGCCTCTCCCGCAGCCACCTGGTGCTCGGCAAGCACAGCGGCCGGCACGCGTTCCGCGAGCGCGTGCAGGCGCTCGGCTTCGAGCTCGATGAGGCCGAGTTCACCCGCGTGTTCGAGGAATTCAAGGCGCTCGCCGACAAGAAGAAGGAGCTGTTCGACGGCGACATCGAGGCGCTGGTGCTGCGCGCGGAAGGCAGCGCTGCCGGTCCCTGGCAGCTCCTCGAGCTCAGCACCGAGACGCGCAGCGGGGGCGTCGCCCGCGCCACCGTGCAGCTGCGGCACGCCGATGGCCGCTTGGCCTCCCGCACCGCGAGCGGCGATGGCCCGGTCGATGCCGCCTTCAAGGCGATCGAGGCCGCTACCGGCATCACGGTCGCGCTGCGCAAGTTCGAGGTTCAGGCCGTTTCCGAGGGGCAGGACGCCCAGGGCGAGGCGCGCGTGTACGTGGAGTACAATCGCAGGAGCTACCGGGGCGCCAGCGTGAGCACCAATATCGTCGAGTCGGGCACGCGCGCGTTTCTCGAGGTGATCAATCGCATCGAGCTGGCGCAGGCCGGAACGCGCACGCGCGAGGAGCGCGGCGCCGCGACCTCCGCCTGAGGAGTAAGGAGCCTCCATGCCAATTCCCGCCACGCAGTTCATCTGGTTCAACGGCAAGCTCGTGCCATGGGAGAAGGCCACGGTGCACGTGCTCTCGCACGCGCTGCACTACGGTTCCTCGGTATTCGAGGGCGTGCGTGCCTACGAGACCCCGCGTGGCGTCGCGATCTTCCGCCTGCGCGATCACACACGCCGCCTGTTCGATTCCGCGAAGATCTATCGCATCCACATGCCCTACTCCGCCGAGGCGGTGAACGACGCCTGCCGGCAGGTGATCGCGGCCAATGGCCTGAAGCGTGGCGCCTATCTGCGTCCGATCGTGTTCAAGGGCTATGGCGAGATCGGTGTGAGCCCGAAGAACGATCCGCCGACGGACGTCGCCGTGGCGGCGTGGGAGTGGGGCCGATACCTCGCGACGCACGAGGAGGAGGAAGCCGGCGTCGATGTCTGCATTTCGTCGTGGAATCGCGTGGCCCCCAACACCCTCCCGGCGCTCGCCAAGGCGGCGGGCAACTACCTCTCGGGCCAGCTGATCGCCGGCGAGGCGCGGCGGCTCGGCTTCGCCGAGGGTATCGGCCTCGCCCCGGATGGCACGCTGAGCGAGGGCTCGGGTGAGAATCTGTTCCTGGTGAAGGACGGGGTGCTGCTCACCCCGGCGCTTGCCCACTCGGTCCTCGGCGGCCTGACGCGCGATACGGTCATGCGCCTCGCACGCGAGCGCGGGCTGGAGGTGCGCGAGTGCGCCATCCCGCGCGAGCTCCTGTACCTGGCGGACGAGGCCTTCTTCACCGGCACGGCGGTAGAGGTCACCGCCATTCGCTCGGTGGATCGCATCCAGATCGGCGCCGGCAAGGCCGGCCCCATCACCGAGTCGCTGCAGAACGCGTTCTACGGACTGTTCTCGGGCAAGACTGCCGACAAGTGGGGCTGGCTCGATTACGTCGACATGTCCGCGCCGCGCGTCGCGGCGTCCGGCTGATGGCGCGTACCCCGCAAACCCTCTTCGAAAAGGTCTGGCAGCGGCACGAGGTGTGCGCCGAGAGTGCCGCCACCCCGGCGGTGCTGTACATCGATCTGCACCTCGTGCACGAGGTGACCTCCCCGCAGGCGTTTGCGCTGCTGAGCAAACGGGGACTCCCGGTACGGCGCCCGGAGCGCACGCTCGCCACGATGGACCACTCGACTCCGACCACCACCGCGCAGGTGTTCGGCGGAGCGCCGATCACGATCGATGCCGCCGCGCGCCAGGTGCGCGAGCTCGAGGAGAACTGCGCGCGCTTCGGCGTGGAGCTGCTCGGGCTCCGGCACGGACAGCGCGGCATCGTTCACGTCATCGGTCCCGAGCTCGGGCTCACACAGCCCGGCAAGACCATCGTCTGCGGCGACAGCCACACGAGCACGCACGGCGCGCTCGGGGCACTCGCCTTCGGCATCGGCAGCACCGAAGTCGCGCACGTGCTCGCGACGCAGTGCCTGCTGCAGCGCAAGCCACGCACGCTCGCGGTCAAGGTCGAAGGAACGCTCGCGGCCGGCGTCTCCGCCAAGGACCTGATTCTCGCCATCATCGGCCGTCTCGGTGTCTCGGGCGGCACCGGGCACGTCATCGAGTACCGCGGCGACACGATCGCCGCACTCGGCATGGAAGAGCGCATGACGGTCTGCAACATGTCGATCGAGGCGGGCGCGCGCGCGGGAATGATCGCCCCGGACGAGACCACCTTCGCCTACCTCCGCGGCCGGCCGCGCGCACCGACAGCCGAGGCGTGGGAACGCGCCCTCGAGGAGTGGCGGCAGTTGCCGGGTGATCCGGGCGCACGCTTCGATCGTGAGATCGACATCGAAGCGGGGGCAGTCGAGCCGATGATCACCTACGGCACGAACCCCGGCATGGTGATGCCGATCGGCGGGCACATCCCGCAGCGGCCGGGCGATCCCGCCTTCGCCCGCGCGCTCGAGTACATGGGCTTGAACGCCGGCGAGCCCATCAAGGACCAGCCGGTGAACGTCGTCTTCATCGGCAGCTGCACCAACGCGCGGCTGTCGGATCTGCGCACGGCCGCGGCGGTGCTGCGCGGGCGGCGCATCGCCCGCGGTCTCACCATGCTGGTCGTGCCGGGCTCGCAGCAGGTCAAGCGCGCGGCGGAGGCCGAAGGTCTCGACCGGGTGTTCCTCGATGCGGGTGCCGAGTGGCGCGAGTCCGGCTGCTCCATGTGCCTCGGCATGAATGGCGATGTCGTCGGGCGTGGCCAGTACGCCATCAGCACCAGCAATCGCAACTTCGAGGGCCGCCAGGGCGCGGGCGCGCGCACGCTGCTGGCGAGCCCGCTCACGGCCGCGGCGAGCGCCGTGCGCGGGCGCGTGACCGACCCCCGCGAACTCACCTGAAGTCCCGCCATGGAACGCTTCACGACACTCACTTCGCGCACCGTGGTGCTGCCCGCGGCCAACATCGACACCGATCAGATCATCCCGGCGCGCTTCCTGACGACCACCACGCGCGCGGGGCTCGGGAAGCGCCTGTTCGCCGACTGGCGTTACGACGAGCACGGCGTGCCGCGAGCGCAGTTCGCGCTCAACCAGCCTGCCGCCGCGGGCTGCCGGATCCTTGTCGCCGGCCGCAATTTCGGCTGCGGCTCCTCGCGCGAGCACGCCGCATGGGCACTCATCGACCATGGCTTCCGCGCGGTGATCAGCACCGAGTTCGCCGACATCTTCGCCAACAACGCGCTGAAGAACGGGCTGCTGCCGGTGATCGTGGAGGAAGCCACTGCGGCGTGGCTCATCGCGCATCCAGGCGCCGCGCTCGCGATCGATGTGGCACGGCGCACGTTCGCGCTTCCCGACGGCACGACCGTGAGCTTCCCCCTCGAGGCCTTCGCCCGGCATCGCCTCCTCGAGGGCGTCGATGAGCTCGGGTTTCTCCTCGCGCACGCAAGCCAGATCGACGCCTACGAACGACGCGCATGAGAGCGCGCGTTGCGGTGCTGGCCGGCGATGGCATCGGCCCCGAGGTCACAGGCGAAGCCAGCCGCTGCCTCATGGCGGTGGCACGGCTCTTCGGTCACGAAGTCGAGCTCACTCCCCTGCCCTTCGGCGGCGCCGCCATCGACTCGAGCGGCGATCCGTTGCCGCCGGCGACGCTCGCTGGCTGTCTCGACGCCGACGCGGTGCTGCTGGGGGCGATCGGCGGACCCCGGTGGTCGGCGCCGGATGCGCCCCTGCGGCCGGAGGCGGGACTCCTGCGGTTGCGCCGCGAGCTCGGCACCTTCGCCAACCTGCGCCCGGTGCGGGTGCATCCCGCGCTCACCGATGCTTCGACGCTGAAAGCCGAGGTCGTCAGCGGCGTCGACCTGGTATTCGTGCGCGAGCTCACCGGCGGGATCTACTTCGGCGAGAAACACCGCGACGCCGTGCGTGCGAGTGACGTGTGCAGCTACAGCGCGGCGGAGATCGAGCGCATCGTGCGCGTCGCGGCAGAGCTCGCGCGTTCACGCCGTGGCCGGCTCACTTCCATCGACAAGTCGAACGTGCTCGAGACCTCGCGCCTGTGGCGGGAGGTCAGCCAGCGCGTGATCGAGCGCGAGTTTCCCGGTGTGCATCTCGAGCACATGCTCGTAGACGCCGCGGCGATGCACCTGATCCGCTGCCCGCGCGAGTTCGACGTGCTGGTCACCGAGAACATGTTCGGCGACATCCTCACGGATGAGGCCTCGATGCTCGCCGGCTCACTCGGGCTCCTGCCGTCCGCCTCTCTCGGGGCGGGACGGCGCGGCATCTACGAACCCATCCACGGCTCGGCGCCCGATATTGCCGGGCGCGGTAGCGCCAACCCTTACGGTGCGATTCTTTCGGCAGCGCTGCTGCTGCGCCATTCTCTGGGACTTTCGGCGGAGGCGGCGGCGCTCGAGCGCGCGGTTGCCCACGCTCTCGCCGCCGGGGTACGCACCGCGGACCTCGTCAAGGCCGGGGAGCGCGCGCACTCCACGCGCGAGGCGGGCGAGGCCGTGCTCAGCGGGCTGCGACGGCCTGCCTGAGTTCCCGTTGCGGCGCGAGCACCCGCGCCGCGCGCGCCAGCGCACGCGCGAGATCCGCCCGCAGATCCTCGAGCGCCTCGATGCCGATCGAGAGCCGGATCAGCCCGTCGGTGAGTCCGGCGCGCGCGCGCGCCGCCGGCGCCATGGCCGCGTGCGTCATGGTGGCGGGGTGTGCGACCAGACTCTCGACGCCGCCGAGCGACTCTGCGAGCGAGAAGCACTCGAGGCCGCCCACGAACTCGCGCACCGCGTCGTGGCCGCCCTCGAGCTCGAGGCTGACCATCGCGCCGAAGCCGCGCTGCTGACGCCTGGCGAGCTCGTGACCCGGGTGTCGCGGCAGCCCCGGGTACCAGACGCGCCGCACGTTCGGCTGCCCGTCGAGCCAGTGCGCGAGCGCCTGTGCGTTGCGTCCGTGGTGATCGAGTCGCGCATGGAGCGTGCGCAACCCGCGCAGCGTCAGGAAGCTGTCGAAAGGTGCACCGGTGATGCCGAGACAGTTTGCCCACCAGAGCAGCTGGTCGTGCAGCGCCGCATCGCGCGCCACGACTGCCCCGCCGACGACGTCACTGTGACCGTTCAGGTACTTGGTGGTGGAGTGTACGACGAGGTCCGCTCCGAGCGTGAGCGGCTGCTGCCACGCGGGCGACAGAAAGGTGTTGTCGACGACGACGAGCGCACCGCAGTCGTGCCCGAGAGCCGCCACCGCCGCGATGTCGGTGATGCGCAGCAACGGGTTACTCGGTGTCTCGATCCACACCATCGCCGCCTCCTGCGACAGCGCCGCGCGAACCGCGGCCTCATCGCCGAAGTCGATGAACTCGACCCGCCGCTCGCCGCGGCGCGCCCAGGCATCGAAGAGCCGGTAGGTACCCCCGTAGCAGTCGTGCGGGGCGACGATGCGTGCGCCGACCGGCACGAGATAACCCGTGAGGGTGATGGCCGCCATGCCGCTGGCCGTCACCACGGCGCCGCTTCCCTGCTCGAGCTCGGCAAGCGCGGTGGCCAACAGGTCGCGCGTCGGGTTTCCCGAGCGCGTGTAGTCGTACTCGCGCTTCTCAGCGAAGGCACGGAACGCGAAGGTCGAACTGAGATGGAGAGGTGGCACGACACAGCCGGTACGGTCGTCGCACTCGATGCCCGCGCGCACGGTCTGCGTGATCTGGCCGTGGGCCGACGCCTGCCAGGGGGCTTTGGGATCTGAGGTGGGGCTCACTGCATGCTCCGCTTTCGGTCCAAGTCCGGTCTCACCGGCCTCCCGCGGAGCGCGCCTGCCGGGAGCCGGCAGGCGTTGTCGCGTCCATTCCCCTTTCGAGTCCCGCTGGACGTAAGGGGCCACGCTGACCGCTCATCTGTCGACACCCACAGGCGATGTCGCAGGAGTTGGCACCTTTCCAGGGTGGTTAAGCCTGGCGGTTGCCCCGGCGTCTAAGGGCCTATCCCTCAGCCGGTCTCGATGAGTGAGACCGAGTTTAAAGGCCCCGGCGGGGCGGGTGCAAGTCGGGGTACAGCGCCCCTCCGCCCCATCGAGTTGACGGGAGCAACCCCGTTGCAGCCCGGGCGCCGTTCATAACTCGAAGTGTCCCTGGCGCTGACATCGACGCAGACATCCGCACCGGTCGCGCGGCGCAGTGGATTTGACATAGCCAACATCCAACACAGGCAGTGTGGCCGCGCGCGGCCCCGTTGGAACCTTCGGGTCACTCTGCGGCCAAACACACTCAGGTTCCCGGGGGTCCCAACAATGCAGATCGCCAAGCGCCTCGCACCTCACGGTTTGCTCCTCTCCTTCGTGCTGTTGGACGGCGCAGGTGCGGCGTCCGCGGATGTTGCCGTGCCGCCGGAGCTGCGCGGCTGGCGGGAGTGGGCGCTGCAGGGTCATGAGACACACCGCTGCCCATGGTTGACACCCGGTCAGCCAACCGATGCCGGCCGCATCTGCGCCTGGCCGTCCGTCCTCGATCTGGAGGCCGATGAGCACGGCGGGCGTTTCATTCAGCGTTGGCAGGCGGCCAGCGAAACCTGGCTGCCGCTACCCGGGAGTACGGACAACTGGCCGGAGGACGTGACGCTCGATGGCGCCCCTGCCCCAGTCGTCGCACACGATGGAGCACCCGCAGTGCGCGTCGCCCCCGGCGTACACACGCTCGCCGGCGTGTTTCGCTGGACGCGGCGTCCGGAGCTCCTCGCCCTGCCGCGCGCTGTCGCGCTCGTCAGCCTGTCGATCAACGGCGGGCACGTACTCAATCCGCAACGCAGTGATGTCGGCGTCACACTCGGTGCGCATGCGGTCGCCCGTCAGGACGACCGGGTCGACGTGCGCGTCTTCCGCCGGCTCGATGACGCTCTGCCCGCGTCGCTGACGACCGAGATCCACCTCGCCGTCGCGGGCGAGGCACGGGAAATCCGCCTACCGGCGGCGCTGCCCGCCGGGTTCGTTCCGGTCTGCATCGAGTCGGTGCTCGCGGCGCGGCTCGATCCGGACAACACGCTGCGCGTGCAGGTGCGGCCGGGGGAATTCGAGATCACGCTCGAGGCCCGTGGGCCGAGCCCGGTGACCGAGGTCCGCCTCGGGGAGCGGTCGCCGCCCTGGCCGAGCGAAGAGGCGTGGAGCTTCAATCCGGAGGACCGATTACGCGTGGCTTCCGTCGAGGGGGTCGCGGCGGTCGATCCCGCCCAGGCGAATGTGCCGCAGGCATGGCGCGCACTTGCGGCCTACCGTGTGACTCCTGCCTCGACGCTGCGGGTGGCCGAGCGCAGCCGCGGTCTCTCGGCCGCTGACGGCAACGATCTGCAGTTGCAGCGCACCGCGTGGCTCGATTTCGCGGGCAAGGGCTACACGATCGTCGATACGGTGGCTGGTGCGATGCGCCA
Organism: Steroidobacteraceae bacterium; assembly: GCA_035642735.1. GTDB lineage: Bacteria > Pseudomonadota > Gammaproteobacteria > Steroidobacterales > Steroidobacteraceae > 13-2-20CM-66-19. The sequence continues at coordinate 524 of DASQRV010000060.1, read as the reverse complement.
GGACTGGCGTCTCGATCTCACTGAGCCATACACGCTGCGCAGCGCGCGGATATCGTCCGGGCAGCCTTTGCTCGTCACCGGCGGGATGGCACCCGGGCTCACGGGCATCGAGCTGCGCGGAGCCACGGTCGATCTCACCGCGGTCTCGCGCCTCGAGCGCACCGGCGGATCGCTGCCGGCGACCGGTTGGCGCACGCGTTTTAACAGCGTCTCCGGGAGGCTCGTGATGGCACCGGGTTACCGGCTGCTCGCGGCCGTAGGCCCCGATTCCGCACCCGACGCCTGGCTCGAGCGCTGGGGTCTGCTCGACATTTTCGTAGTCCTGCTGACGGCGACAGTTGCCTGGCGGATGCTGGGTGCCCGCCCCGCGGTCATCGCGGTCATCGCAGGCGTGCTCACCTACCAGGAGATCGGCGCCCCCACCTGGCTGTGGCTGGCGGTGCTGGTGGCGCTCGCCCTGCAACGCGCCGCCCCCGAGGGGCGCCTGCGGACCTGGGCGACAGGTGCCCGCGTGCTGGTGCTCG
>DASQRV010000059.1:0-7462 GCA_035642735.1 Steroidobacteraceae bacterium | reverse complement strand
CGCGCCGACCGCGAAGCCGGCCAGGTGCGCGACCACGTCCACATCGGTGCCCTCGCCGCCCGCACCGGTCCAACCGAGCAGGACCACGCCGGCAATGAGTGGACCCCAGCGGCGCGCCCAACGTTGCGGCAGCGCGAAATGCTCGCGCCAGGAGTAAGCCGACATGGCCCCGAGTGCGCTGAACACCGCGGTCGAAGCGCCCACGGCGCGGTGCTCGGGCGGCGCGAGCAGTCCCTCGAGCAGGTTGGCGAGTGCCGCGCCGGTCACGGTGATCAGCCAGGAGGTGCCGCTACCCATCTGGCGGGCGGCGAGGTATCCGAACCAGGTGCCCGCGCCGAGGTTGGCCGCGAGATGCGGGGCGTCGAGATGGAGCGTGAGCGCAGTCCACGCGCGCCACCACTCGCCCGCCTGAACGCGTGCGGCATCGAGCTCGCCGAGATCAAAGGCATCGAGACGCACGAGCCCGTTCGAGAGCACCCAGGCGACGCCGACCAGCACCAGGACGTAGATGGCGCAGCCCACCCACGCGTGCGCGTACACCGGTGGTGGTGGCGGGGGTGGCGTGGGCTGGTTCTCGGCCTCGTACTGCAGCAGGTGACGGATGGCGTAGCCCGCATCCTGCGGTGCGACCTGCAACAGGAAGGTGCCCTCCGCGGCGGTGATGACGGCCTCGACCCCCACCGCGGTGAGCACCAGCAGCCGCTCGTTGCACTCGCGCCGGTACAGCGAGCGAAACACCGTGACCAGGTCGTCCTCGAACACGCGGGAGGGCTTCCGGCGAGCCGCTTCAGCGCGAGTGCCGCCGCAGGTGCAGCGCCGCGAACACCTGCCGCGCGAGATCGCCGAGAATCTCGTAGAGCGCCTCGGTCGAGTCCCCGAGTGCCCACACGCCGGGGACGAAGCTCTGCGGGCCCAACTTACCTCGCACGTACAGCCCGACCGGTGCCGGCACGACACCGAAACCCGCGCTGACAAACTCGTGCGTCGCGCGCCATTGGTGCTCGGCGCTCGTCACCAGCACGATGCGCGTGATGCCGAGCGGTCTGAGCAGTGCCGCGCAGAACTGCGCGTTCTGAAAGGTGTCGCGCGAGCGGTCTTCGACCCAGCGCGTGCGGATACCAAAATCGCGCGCCAGCGAGGCGCTCATGGCGAGCGTCTCCGTTTGCGAGCCGGATACGGCCACGGGCAATCCGGTGCGTCGCGCCACGAACGCCGCGTAGTTCACCCGCTCGAGCAAGCGCAGCGAGACTGCCGGCTCACCGCCGTACTCGGGAGCGCCGAGGCGCTCGGCCCCGCCGCCGAGGATGACGATCGCCTGCGCCTGCACCGGCCGGTTGAGATCGAGCGGCGGGCAGCGCTCCGCCGCGCGGCGCAGCGCATCGGCGACCACGGGGGTTGCGAGCAGCCAGAGCGATGCCAGCCCCGCGACGAGCAGAGCCCAGCCGGTGCGTCGCACGCGCAGCCCGGCGCCGCGTCGGGCGATGAGCCAGGCACCCGCGGCGGCGAGCAGCAGCGGCCCGCCGGGGGGCAGCACCAGGGTATGCAGCAGCGTCTTGATCGCGATGAGCATGGCAGGGCGAGGTTCTGCTCAGAGTTGGATCGACTGCCAGGCGCGCGAGCGCCAGCGCAGAAACAGCGTCGTGCCGAGCACCATGATGTAGATCAGCACGGCCACCCAGCCGCCGACGGCTCCCCAGCCGAGTTGCGGCAGGAACTTCACCCAGCCGTCGCCGGGCGCGAAAGTGAGCACGTGCGCCAGCGGCACAAAAAACAGCAGTGAGAGCGAGAGCACCAGCAGCGCCGGGATGCGCACGTCACCGGCGCCGCGCAGGCACATGCCGCTGCCGAGATTGAGGCCGTCGAAGAACTGGTAGCCGGCGGCGAGCCACAGCAGCCGCATGCCGGTCGCGACCGCGGCCGCCGCATCGGTATCGTGCGCACCGGTGAAGAACGGCAGAACCCAGCGGCCACCGAGCGCGATCAGCACGCCGATCCCTCCCATGTAACAGGCGGTGAGCAGAATGACGCGCTCGCCGACCCGCTGCGCCCAGGGGCGCGCGCCGGCGCCGATCGACTGGCCGACGAGGGTGGTGCCCGCGGAGGCGATGCCCCATCCCGGCATGTAGGCAAGCGAGGTCAGGATCACGACGATCTGCGTGGCCGCGCCGCCCGCCGTGCCGAGGCGCGTCTGCATCATCTGGAAGATCGCAAACCCCAGCAGGTCCGCGGCGGGCAACAGCCCCATCGGCACGCCGAGCCGCAGCTGCTGCACCAGACGCGGGAGCTGCAGGCGCCACGTCAGGTGTGAGCGGTAGCGGCGGCGGTAGTAGTGGCCGAGGAACAGCGCGAGCGCGAACGCCAGTCCCGTGAGCTGCGCGACGTTCGTCGCCCACGCCGAGCCCGCGATACCCCAGCCCAGGCCGAAGATGAACAGCGGGTTCAGCACCGCGTTCGTCGCGGTCGTGACGATGCTGATCAGCAGCGTAGTGCGCGGCCGCCCGATCCCGTTGAAGAAGCCGAGCATCGCCCAGACCGCAGCGCCGATGCATGCTCCGCCGACCCGGGGAAACCAGAAAGCCGCGGCCAGCCGCTCGACGGCGGGGTCGAAACCGAACGGCGCGAGGATCAGATGCCGTGCGGCCCCCACCAGCACGAACAGCGGCGCCGCGCAGGCCATCGCCCACAGCGCGGTCCACACCGCCTGTGCGGCACGTCGGTAGCGGCGCGCGCCGTAGGCCTGCGCCACCAGCGTCTGCACCGCGGTGCCGGCGCCGCCGAGCACCAGCACAACCACGATCACCAGCCATTGCACCGCACCGACGGCCGCGAGCGCACGGGTGGATATGCGGCCCATGAACCACATGTCAGTGAGATTGAGGACGATCTGCACCGCGCTGTTGGCCATGAGCGGCAGCGCGAGCGACAGCACCGCGCGCTGATCGACGTGCGCACGGCCGCCCGAGTCGAGGCGCTGCGCCGGCAATCGCGCGGCACCGGGAGCAGGACGCGTAATGGAATCCATGGCAGCATTCTGTGTAATCGGCGATTCTCGCACACTGCTCCGCAAGGGAGATTCCGTCGCCATGGCAACACGCAGTAAAACCGCCACCCGGCGCACGCGCGCCGGCGCAGCAGCATCTCCGCGCCGCAGACGCGGTCGCCTCGCCCCGGGGCAGGCGAGTCGCGGGCTCGATGCCGCCGATGTTGCCATTGCGCTCGACAGCGCCGACATCGCCGCGCTGGTGACGCTGGTGCGTGAAGCGGGCGGCGCGCCGATCGGCGCCTACCACGAGCCTCTCGGCGGCCGCGCGTTGCTGCTCGCTTCGCTGCCGCTCGCCGCCGTGCAGCCGACGCCCTTCCAGCGCGACCTGTCACCGACGCACGCCAAGCGCCTCGCCACCAAGATCGATGAGACCGCGGCGTTCCTCGATCCGCTCATCGTCGTGCGCGGTGAGGACGGGCGCCTGTGGACACCCAACGGGCGTCACCGCCTCGCGGCCGCGAAGGTCCTGGGACTGAAGCAGATCACCGCGCTCATCTCGCCCGATGAGTCGCTCGCCTACCGGATCCTGGCGCTCAACACCGAGAAGGCCCACAACCTCAAGGACCGGAGCCTGGAGGTCATCCGCATGGCACGCAACCTCGCCAAGCGCCGCGGTGCGGAGCGCGAGAGCAGCTTCGCCGCCGAGTTCGAGGCACCCGAGCTGCTGACGCTCGGCATCGTGTACGAGAAGTCGCCGCGCTTCGCGGGCGGCGCCTACAGCGCGTTCCTGAAGAAGGTGGACCGCTTCAGCGAGCGCCCGCTCACGGCCAGCCTCCCACAGCGGGCGGACTTCGCCGCGCGTCTCGTGGAGATCGACGCGCGCGTCAAGAAAATCATCACCGGCCTGCAGACGCGCGGTTTCAAATCGCCGTACCTGCGCAACTACGTGGTGGCCCGCATCAACCCGGTGCGCTTCCACAAGGCGAAAAAAGGCGAGACGGCTCCGCCGATGCCGCTTGCCCAGGCGCTCACGCGCATGGCCGCCGCGGCGCGCGACTTCAACATCGCCTCGGTCTCCAACTCCGACCTCGCCTGGGTGGCGGTGGGGGCGGGCGAGTAGCCGCGCGCACGACGGTCTTTACCGGGATGCCGCGCCAGTGCCCGGTGCTGCCGCGTCGCTCTCGGGCAACTGCGGCAGAGAGCCGTCGTCGCCGTAGCTAAGCCCGTAGCCGTATGGGAACAGCGGTGCCTCGCCGCGGCGCCGGCCGAGGGCTGGCGGTTGCTTCGAGCGCGGCCAGGCCATCGGCAGCCGGCCGCGAAAGTCGTAGCGCACGGCGCCGTCGGCCGAGCGGAACAACACATCGGCGATGCCGCCCCCCTCGGGGCCCGGGAGCCAGACGGCGACGAAGCTGTCGGAGGCGTTGAGCTCGGCGTTGACCCACAGTGGACGCCCCGAGATGAATACCGACACCACGGGGATGCCCTGCCCGCGCAGCCGGCGCAACAGAGCGAGATCGCGCTTGTCTCCGGGGCTGTATTCGAGCGTGGCCACATCGCCCGCGCCCTCCGCGTACGGGTGCTCGCCGAACACCACGATGGCGACGTCCGGACGCGCGGTGAACTCACCGCCCGGGCTCAGCGTGGCGCTGCCACCGGCCGCCGCTACTGCCCGCGCGATGCCGGCGAAGACCGTCTCGCCGTGCGGAAAGTCCTGGTTCGGCTCGGTGCCCTGCCAGTCTATGGTCCAGCCGCCGCTCTGGCGCGCAATGCTGTCGGCGGCATCCCCGGCCACCAGCACGTGTGCGCGCGGTGAGAGCGGCAGCAGGTGGCCGCGGTTCTTCAGCAGCACGAGCGACTCGCGCACCGCCTGACGGGCGACCGCGCGGTGCGCCGGGGCGCCGAGCAACTCGTAGTGGCCGGCGTAGCGCCGTGAGGAGGGCCGCCCCTCGGTATCGAGATGCACGCGCAGCTTGACGCGCAGCACGCGTCGCACCGCGTCATCGAGCCGTGCGGCCGGTATCTCGCCGGAGCGCACCTGCCCGAGCGTGTTGTCGTGCAGCTCGCGCCAGCCATCGGGCGCCATGAGCACGTCGATGCCGGCATCGATGGCGGCGGCGCAGCGGACCGCCGTGCAGCCGGGCAGCTGCGCGTGGCCGTTCCAGTCGCCGAGCAGCAGACCATCGAATCCCATGCGCTCCTTCAGGACCGAGGTGAGCAGCGCATGATTGCCGTGCATCTTCACGCCCTGCCAGCTGGAGTAGGAAGCCATCACCGTCTGCGCGCCTGCGCTGATCGCGGCCTCGTAGCCCGCCGCATGGACATCGCGCAGCTCGCTCTCGGGCGCCATGTTGTTGCCCTGGTCCCGGCCGTCCTCGGTGCCGCCATCACCGAGGAAGTGCTTAGGCGTTGCCAGCACGTGCGCCGCGTCGAGGAACTGCGGCGTGCCCGGAGCGCCCTGCAGGCCCTCGACCATCGCCCGGGCGTACTCGCGTACCAGGCCCGGGTTCTCGCCGTAGCTCTCGTAGGTACGTCCCCAGCGCGCATCGCGCGCCACCGCTACGGTGGGGGAGAACGCCCAGTCGAGGCCGGTGACCCGCACCTCGACCGCTGTGACCTCGCCGATGCGGCGGATGAGCTCCGGATCGTGTGCCGCCCCGAGCCCGATATTGTGGGGAAAGATCGTGGCACCGGGGATGTTGTTGTGACCGTGCACGGCGTCCGTGCCCCAAAGCAGCGCCAGGCCGATCGGCGAAGCCGCCGTGGCGGCGTCATAGAACCGGTCCGCGAGCGTCAGCCACTCACTCGGTGCCGCAAGCTTGTCGTCGCGGGGCGAGGAGTTGCCGCCGTTCAGGATGGAACCGAGGGGATAGTGCCGCAGATCATCCGGAGTGATGCTGCCGATATCAGCCTGGACCAGCTGACCCACCTTCTGGGCAGGCGTGAGGCGCGAGAGCAGCTGCTCCACCCGGGATTCCAGCTGCGGATCGCGAGCGAGGGCCGGGTGCAGCTTTGGCCAGCGCTGCGGATGGACCGTAGCTGCGCCCTGCGGATCCTTGTCCGCCGCGGGCGTGGCGGCCACGCATACCGCCAGGCCGCAGGCCAGGAAATAAACGGCCAGCCTGAGCGGTCTACTCGCCATGGGGCTCCTAGGATACACAGCAGAGGATGACGCAAATGATGGAACCGACCCTCCACAGCGGCCCCGATACGGGCGCCCCACGTCTGCGTCGCAGTGTCTCCGCGAGCATCGGGCCGCAGACGCTGCCCGACCTGCTGCTCATCGAACGCGCGCGCGCCGGAGAGAGCCAGGCGATCGAGGCACTGATGCACCGCTACAGCGGCCGCCTGTACCGCGTCGCCTACAGCGTGCTGCTCGACGCCCAGCGCGCTGAAGCCGTGGTGCTCGAGGCCTTGCTCGCCGCCTTCGGCGATTTGAGCCGCTATGAGCCGACGGGAAAATTCGCCGCCTGGCTGACGCGGCTTGCCTACCACCAGGCTCGCGCACAACGTGCCACCGCGCGGAGCGCTCCGTCCGCGGCGTTCGGCGAGGCCGTGACGGCCGAGACACCGGCCGCGGGCGATGCGATGCGCGACCGCCTCGAGCTCGAGCGGGCCATCGGCGCGCTACCGGAGGTGTTCCGCACGGTGTACGTGCTACGCGTGGTGGAAGGCATCAGCGGCATCGAGACGGCCGCCTCGCTCGGCCTGCACGAGACTACGGTGCGCACCCGGCTGTTCCGCGCGCACCGCCGGCTCGCGCCGGACACCGCGCAGCGTGTGCGCGCCGCACCCGGGCTGCTCGAACTGGCGCGGGAGCGCGCCGAGCGCATCGCGAGCCACGCACGCGCACAGCTGCCTCACGGCTCGATGCCGACGATCTCCGCCTCGGCGCCCTGAAAAGGGACGCTCTCGCCTGGCCCGCGGCCGGGCAGTGCCTGTACGAGCGGGGGCTGATGGGCCTGTGCGGCAGCGGCCCGGGATCGGCGCCGGACTCGCGGACGAACGCACGGCTCACGCGGCGCGCCGCGCAGTCCCGGTGACAAGGTAAACCCTGACATTCATACTCGTCGGCCGATGCCCCGACGGCCCGATGGGATATGAAAGGCGTCGCCCGCATGCTGTTGCGAGCCCCCGCGAAGTGAACGCGGTTGTCAGCGCCTTCCTGCTGACCTTCGCCGCGCTTTTCCCCATCGTCAATCCGATCGAAGGGGCGCCGTTCTTTCTCGGCTTGACCGCGGGCCTGTCGAGCGCGGAGCGGCGCGGACTTGCGCGCACGGTTGCGGTCAACGGCTTTGCGCTGCTGCTCGGTTCGATGGTGCTCGGCCCCTGGTTGCTGGAGCTGTTCGGCATCCAGCTTCCGGTGGTACGCATCGCCGGTGGACTGGTGGTTGCGGCGCTCGGCTGGAAGTTGCTCTCGCAGGAGCAGTGGTCGGACCACGCCGCGGGACACGAGGCGGAGTCGGCGCGCAAGGTCGGCGC
>DASQRV010000058.1:0-7976 GCA_035642735.1 Steroidobacteraceae bacterium | reverse complement strand
CCGCGGGCGGCAGGCTCACCGCGAGCGCGCGCGCTTCGCCCGTGAGGCGCGGCACGAGCGTCGCAGTCTCGTGCGCTGCCGCTGCCGCGTCGGTGAGCGCCGCGCGTGCCCGCAGCACGGCGGCGGCGTTGCCCATCAGGCGCGTGAAGCGCGCATCCGTCGCGAACGGCGCGCTGGCGTCACGCGCGGCGGCGTCCTCGAGCGCCTTCTGACTCTGTTGGAAACGCGTCAGCGCCTGCGGCTCGCCGGTCGCGGCCGCGTTGGCATCGAGCGCGGTCTCGTAGAGCGCCTCGACCGGCACCGCGCCGCCGCCCGGCGGCGCCGCCGTCACCTGCAACAGGTAGTAGCTGACGCCGCTGCCCACGAGCAGCAGCCCGGCGAGCACCAACAGCAGGGTCAGCCGGCCGGGCGCGCTCTCGGCGCTCATGCGGCAGCCTCCGCGAACGCGGAACCCTCGAGCACCGCGCGCAGCGACAGCACCGGCCACTGCTCCTGCCCGCGGCGAAAGGCGCCCGCCAGGTAGCGCTCGCAGCGCGCCACCGTCGGCGGGGCGTCGCCCGTGAACTCGTTCTCGGCGAAGCGCCGGAAGCCGAGCACCTCATCCACCAGCAGCCCCGCGGGGATCTCGCGGTGGTGCACCACCACGACGCGCGTGTTGCGCGTGATCGGGGTGATGCCGCTGCCGAGGAAGTGCCGCAGGTCGACGATCGGCAGCAGCTGACCGCGCACGTTGGCGAGGCCCTTGATCCAGGCCTTGGCGCCCGGCACGCGTGTGGTGCTCGCCGGCACGCCGAGCACCTCGCGGGTCTCCTCGCGCGCCACCAGATACAGGTCCCCGGCCATGCGCAGCGCCACGCCGACCCATTCGCGGCCGGCGTCGGCTTGCTCGCTGAGTTGTGCAGACACCGCGCGCCCACGCCGCTCGAGCTCCGCAAGCAGCTCGAACGGCCGGTCTCGCAGTGACTTCAGATCGACTTCGGGCGGTGCAGACGGCTCGCTCATGGCTTCTATGCGCACAACCGTGACATGCGAGCGCTCCCGCTCACGCGGACAGGGTCGCCTGGGCCTTGGCGACCAGTTGATCGGGGGAAACCGGTTTCACCATGTAATCGATGGCCCCCTGGCGCAGGCCCCATATCTTGTCGGTCTCCTGCCCCTTGGAGGTGACCATGACGATGGGGATGGTGCGCGTGCGCGGGTCGTTGGCCAGTGCGCGCGTCGCCTGGTAGCCGTTCATCCCGGGCATCACGATGTCCATGAAGATGAGGTCGGGGCTCATCTCACGCGCCAGCCGCACGCCCTCGGCTCCGTCGGCCGCGGCGGCCGTGCGGTAGCCGTGCTTCTCGAGCGCTTTCTGCATCACGTGCAGCTCGGTCGGCGAATCGTCAACGATCAGGATCAGGGGCATGACCATCATCTCCCGATATGGGTCTCGATCGCAGACAGCAGCTCGTCCTTGGTGAAGGGCTTGGTGAGATAGTGCTCGGAGCCGACGATGCGGCCGCGCGCCCGGTCGAACAACCCATCCTTGGAAGAGAGCATGATCACCGGGATGGAGCGGAACACTTTGTTGTGCTTGATGAGGGAGCAGGTCTGGTAACCATCCAGCCGCGGCATCATGATGTCGACGAACACGATGTCGGGCTGGTGGTCGGCGATCTTGGCGAGTGCATCGAAGCCGTCGATCGCTGTGTAGACTTCGCACCCCTCCTTGGCGAGCAGCGTCTCGGCGGTGCGGCGGATGGTCTTGCTGTCGTCGATGACGAGGACCTTCAGGCCCTGGAGCTTCGCGTTGCTGCCGTTCACGGTCGGGAGACTCCTTCCTTCAAGCTGGCGCAGCGCTCGCGGCCCGTCGCGAGCCGCGTGCCACGCGGGTGCGCGGCGGCTCGGGCTGCTTCGCGAAACAACGTAGGGGCGCACCGACGGCGGCGCGCGGTCCACAAAACCTGCGTAGTTTCACGGGCCCCCTGCCCACCGGCAAGCGCAGCGCGGTTTTAACATATCGGTACACCCCCTGCTATGCCGTGCACGTCACGTTTTTCGAAGATCGCGGACCGGGACGCGCGCGGCCCGCGCCGCGGGCAGACATATCTGTGCCGCCAACGAGCATAATCGCCCCCCGATGGCCCCCGCGAAACGAATGGGCGTGGTGATGGATCCGATCGCAGCGATCAGCTACGCGAAGGATTCGACGCTTGCCATGCTGCTCGCCGCGCAGGCGCGCGGTTTCGAGCTCAGCTACCTCGAGCAGCGCGACCTCCTGCTGCGGGATGGCGTGGCGCTCGGGCGCATGCGCGCGCTCAGGGTGCGGGCGGATCCGGCCGGCTGGTTCACGCTGGGCGAGCCCGCGCTCGGCCCGCTCTCGAGCCTCGACTGCCTGCTGATGCGCAAGGACCCGCCGTTCGACACCGAATACATCTACACCACCTACATCCTCGAGCGCGCGGAGGCAGCAGGCGTGCGGGTGGTGAATCGCCCGCAGGGCCTGCGCGACATGAACGAGAAGGTCTACACGGCCGCCTTCCCGCAGTGCTGCGCTGCGACGCTGGTGACCCGCGATATGGCGGACATGGCGGCCTTCCTGCACGAGCAGGGCAAGGTCGTCGTCAAGCCGCTCGACGGCATGGGTGGGCGCTCGATCTTCGTGCTGGCGCAGGGCGATGTGAACGCACGCGTGGTGTTCGAAACGCTCACCGACTACGGCCAGCGTTTTGCGATCGTGCAGCGCTACATCCCCGAGATCGCGCAGACGGGCGACTCCCGGGTGCTGCTGGTCGATGGCGAGCCGGTACCCTACGCGCTCGCGCGCATCCCCGCAGGCGGTGATCACCGGGGCAATCTCGCCGCAGGCGCCCGTGGCGTCGCCCGCCCGCTGAACGACCGCGACCGCTGGCTCGCGGGCGAGATCGGTCCGGCGCTGGCGGCGAAGGGGATGCTGTTCGTCGGGCTCGACGTGATCGGCGGATTCGTGACCGAGATCAACGTGACCAGCCCCACCGGCATCCGCGAGATCGACAAGCAGTGCGGCACCTCGATCGGCGACCAGCTGATCGCGGCCATCGAACGGCATCTCGCCACCACCCCGCGCGCCCAGCGCACCGCGGGCGGGCCGGCGGCTGCGGCCGGCTCCCGCGGCTGAGGGACGGGCGATGACTCGCCGTGCGCTGATGCTGCGGGAGGGCAAGGCCCCGGTGTGGGAGCGGCTCCTCACCATGCTGTTCCTCGCCGGGCTCCTGCACGGACTCGTCATTCTCGGACTGACCTTCAATGCCGCCGCCAGCGACCGGGACAGTGCCCCGGGGCTCGAGGTGCTGCTGGTGTCGGACGAAGTCCCGGAGGCGGACCAGAACCCCACCGCCACCTATCTGGCGCAGCGCACCCAGACGGGCTCCGGCAACACGAAGAAGCCGGTGAAACCCCACAACCGCGCTACCGCCCTGCCGGCGATCCGCCACCCGGGCAGCGCCGAGGGCAACGCGCTCACGGCCAACGGTGATCAGGCCGGCAGCGCCGAGGAGCCGGTGCTCGTCACGAGCGGCTGGAGTACTCGCGTGCACTACCTCGCCGATCTCGGCACCGAGGGCAGCGTGCGCGACCGACCGCTCCTCCTCGATGAGCCGCAGACGGCGCAACCGGCGCCGGAGAATGACCCGGGGCCGGCGGAGCTGCGCGGGCCGAATCGCGACGAGCTCTGGATCACACCCGACACACGCATGGCGGTGCTGGCGCCCTACCTCGATGCGTGGCGGCGCAAGGTCGAGCGCATTGGCACCCTCAACTTCCCCGCCGTGGCGCGCACCACCGCGGCCACCTCGAGCCCGCTCGTCGCGGTGGCCATCGCTGCGGACGGCAAGATCGAGTCGGCGCTCATACGCCGCAGCAGCGGCGATGCCGAGCTCGACCAGGCGGCGCTCGCCACGCTGAAGCTGGCGAGCCCCTTCGACCCGTTCCCGCCCGATCTTGCCGTGCGCTACCACGTGTTGCACTTTGCCTACGAATGGCAGTTCTCCGGAGGGCGGCCCGGAGGCGGAGCATTGTCAACACTTCCTTGAGACTGGCGGGCGGCATGCCCATACTGGAGTCATGGCCGGCAAGCACAGCTCCCTGAGCGGCTCGGCGAGCCCTTCGGCACCGCGCTTCGCAGATGCCCAGAGCGGCAGTCTCACCAATCACCTGCTGATTGCGATGCCGCAGCTGCTCGACCCGAACTTCGCCCAGACCGTCGCGATCATCTGTGAGCACACCGACAAGGGCGCTCTCGGCATCGTTCTCAACAAGCCCCTGCCCATGAAGCTCTCGGACGTGCTCTCACAGATGAAGCTCGAGCCGACCACGGCGGATATCGCGGCCAAGCCGGTGCTGCGCGGGGGGCCGGTGCACACCGATCGCGGTTTCGTGCTGCATCGTCCCGGCGGCCAGTGGGACCACACCCACCGGGTCTCGGACACCATTCAGGTCACCACCTCGCGCGACGTGCTCGCCGCGATGGCACGCGGTGAGGGGCCATCGGATGCTTTCATCGCGCTCGGCTACGCGGGTTGGGAATCCGGCCAGCTCGAGCGCGAGATGATAGAGAACGCCTGGGCGTCGATGCCCGTCGATCCGCGCGTGGTGTTCGAGCTGCCGTTCGAGGAGCGCTGGGCCGGCGCCTGGCGCCTGATGGGCATCGCCGTCGACCGGCTCAGCACCGAAGCCGGCCATGCATAGCCAGCTGACGCGGCGCGCATGCGCGCGCGGCAGGGCATGACGCGCCCGCAAACCGTCCTCGCCTTCGACTTCGGACTCAAACGCATTGGCATCGCCGGCGGCGATACGCTCACGCGGCAGGCCACCGCACGCGCCGCCGCCGCGGTGCACGGTGGCACCCCCGACTGGCAGGCCATCGCGCGCGAGGTGCGCGCGCTCACGCCGGCAGTGCTCATCGTGGGGGCGCCGTATAATGCCGATGGCAGCGAAGGGACGCTGCTTGCTCGCGCGCGGCGCTTCGCCGCCGAGCTCGAACGCCGTTTCGCCCTACCCGTGCAGCTGGTCGATGAGCGCTTCTCCTCGCTCGAGGCGCAGCAGGCGCTCAAAGCCCGCCGCGCGAGCGGCCGGCGCGGGCGCATCCAGCGCGCCGATATCGACAGTGCGGCGGCGGCGGTGATACTCGGGCGCTGGTTTCAGGGTGAGGGCCAAGGAGCATGACTCCATGATCGAACAACTGCGTGCCGATGGGTCGCTGCGCCACCTGCTGACGCTCGAGACGCTCGATCGCAGGCAGATCGAGGGGCTGCTGGAGCGAGCTCAGAGCTTCGTACGCCCGCTTGGCGAGCGGCCGCCGCGCAGCCGCCTGCTCGAGGGTGCGACGGTCGCGAATCTCTTCACCGAGCCCTCGACGCGCACGCGCGTGAGCTTCGAGCTCGCCGCCAAGCGCCTCGGCGCCACGGTCGTCCAACTCGAGGTGCAGCTGTCCTCGCGCGTCAAGGGCGAGAGCATGCTGGACACCATCTACACGCTGCAGTCGCTGCACGTCGATGCGCTCGTCATCCGCGATGCGGAGCCGGGCGTGCCGGCGCTCGCGGCTGCGCACGTCGCGCCGCACGTGAGCGTGCTGTCCGGCGGCGAGGCGCACGTGTCGCACCCGACGCAGGGGCTGCTCGATGCCCTCACCGTGTACCAGCACAAGCAGCGCTTCGCCGGGCTCGCAATCGCCATCGTCGGTGACATCCGTCACTCGCGCGTCGCGCGCTCCGCCTGGCATGCGTTCTCGAAGCTCGGCGTCAGCGATCTGCGCCTCGCCGCGCCCGCGACGCTCATGCCCGAACGCGAGGAGTTCGCCGGCTGCAGCCGGCACACCGAGCTCGCGAGCGCGCTCGCCGGGGCGGACGTGATCATGATGCTGCGCATCCAGAGAGAGCGCATCAGCGAGGCGCATCTGCCGGTCGGCGAGCAGTACTTCGGCGCCTGGGGACTGACCCGCGAGCGGCTGGCGCTCGCACGGCCGGACGCGATCGTGATGCATCCGCAGCCGATGAACCGCGGCATCGAGATCGCCTCGGATGTGGCCGATGGGCCGCAGTCGGTCATCCGCGATCAGGTGCGCAACGGCGTCGCGGTGCGCATGGCGGCGCTCGCGGAGGTGCTGAGCGAGCTTCCCCGGTGAGCTGCGGGCGCGCTCCGGCATGAGCGGAAGCCGCGGCACCATCTTCCTCGAGCAGGCGCGGGTGCTCTCGCAGCTGGCGTACGACGCCGAGCAGTTCGTGCTGCGCCTCGCAGCGCCCCAGTGCGCCGCGCACGCCGCGCCCGGCAGCTTCGTGCACCTCACCTGCGATCCCTCGATACCGATGCGCCGGCCGCTGTCGATCATGCGCGCCGCGGCGGCCGCGGGTTGGATCGAGCTGCTCTACAAGGTCGCCGGCCCGGGGCTGCACGCGCTCGCGGCGCGCAAGGCAGGCGATGAGGTGAGCGTGCTCGGGCCCATCGGCCGGCCGTTTGTTCCACAGACCGGGCGAGCGCGGACGCTGTTGCTCGGCGGGGGCGTCGGCATCCCGCCCATGGTGTTCCTCGCCGAGCGTCTCAGTGCGCAGAACCAGGAGGCGGCAGCAGCCGGTCGCCGTGCGCCGTGGAAGCCGCTCGTGCTCATGGGCTCGGAGGTACCCTTCCCGTTCCGTGCGCGCCCCTCGGCGATCATCCTGCCCGGCGTGCCGCCGGGCACCCTCGCCTGCATGCCGCTGCTCGAGGAGTGGGGTGTACCCAGCCGGCTCGCGAGCGGCAGCGATTTCCCGGGGTGCTTCCCGGGGTTCGTAACCGACCTCGCCGATGCGTGGCTCGGTTCCCTGGGTCCGGCCGAGCTCGCCGAGGTCGAGATCTTCTCCTGCGGGCCGACGCCGATGCTCGCAGCGAGCGCGGCGCTCGCGCGGCGCCGCGGCGTGCCCTGCCAGGTGTCGCTGGAAGAGTTCATGGCGTGCGCGGTCGGCGGCTGCGCCGGCTGCACGGTGCAGGTGCGCACGCCCGAGGGGCCCGCCATGAAGCGCGTGTGCGTCGATGGCCCGGTCTTCGACGCCTACAGCGTGTTCTGAATGAACGCGCGTCTCGTCGCGGCGCTGGCGGCGGCCGTGATCGCCGCCACGGGCTGCGGAAAGAAACCGGGCGCGCCGCCCCCTCCCGCCGCACCGCCGCTCACGGCCTGGCCCGAGGGCCGCACCGCGCCGCAGAAAATCACCGACAGCCTGGTGCTGGCGATACCGCTGCAGTTCCAGCGCTCGGCGATCGAGGACGGCCGCGCGCCGCGCCCGCCCTTTCCCGGCATCTCGGGACGCACCGAGGTGCGGTTCGATTTCTTTCTGCCCGATTTCAGCGGCTACACTCTGCAGAACTACCGCAACGACTTCGACGAGAACAGGGTCGAGGTCGTCTATCTGCATGCCGGCGACCCGCACGAGGCGGACCCCGACGCACCGGGCGAATACCCGCCCAACATGCTGAAGCGCTCGCTGAAGGACCTGCTGAATCCGAACGACTACAAGGACATGTACGGACTGCGCTGCTACAAGGGGCGCGTTCTCACCGATCGACTCACCTGTTACGGCAGCCGCGACCATGGCGCCGGTGAGGACATCCTGCTGTACGTCCCGGTAGCTCCCTACCCGCCGGAGATGACGTTCCCGACCATCAAGGCCAACTATTTTTCCAGACTCCACGGCGGCGTGCGCATCGCCTGGCGCACCCACGTGAAGAACCTGCCCCGCTGGCACGACATCGACGCCCAGATCTGGAAGTTCATCGATGCGTGGAATGTGGCGCCGCCACCTGCCAACGGCACCGGGACCCGCCCGGCCGACTCGCCATCCGGCAAGGGCAGCTAGGGACGTCACACGCAAGAGCGCCGCCCGCAGGGCGGCGCTCTCGTTGTGATCGACGCAAACCCGTCTAACAGCCCGTCGCGGGTCCTCGGAACCCGGAGAATGGGTTGAGGTCACCCATGAGCGAGTAGCGAC
>DASQRV010000057.1:0-13408 GCA_035642735.1 Steroidobacteraceae bacterium | reverse complement strand
GCCTGGGCTCCGCCCGGCGCGCTTTGGTGCGGCCGTGTCGTGCGCAGCAGCGGTCGTCTGCATGGGGAGCGCACGGGAGGGCTCACTGCGCGGCGCAGGGGGTGGCGGCGATGCCGGCTCCGGGGTGGCGCGGCTCTTCGGCGGGGCCGGCTGAGGCTGCATGGCGGGGTTGCCCCCCTTGAGCTCACCGCTGGCAGCCGGCGCGGGCGCCGCGGGGTGATCGGGGCGGAACCAGACGAGCATCACTTCCGAGTCGGTATCGACGTGCGCGAGCGGCGCGGCGCGTACCTGCGCGAGGGGCTGCACCGCGTCGCGGTGCACCTCGGTGACGCGCGCCACGGGATAGCCCTCGGGGAACACGCCGCCCAGACCCGAGGTCACC
Organism: Steroidobacteraceae bacterium; assembly: GCA_035642735.1. Lineage (GTDB taxonomy): Bacteria > Pseudomonadota > Gammaproteobacteria > Steroidobacterales > Steroidobacteraceae > 13-2-20CM-66-19. The sequence goes on along the minus strand of DASQRV010000057.1, from coordinate 13,026 downwards.
AGCAGATCACCGCTCTTGATGTCGGCGTTGCCCGGCAGATAGGGAAGCGCAAGAGAGGTGGTGTCGCCGGCGCCGACAGCGATGGTCCGCAGACCCGTGCGCTCGACGCGCACCGGCACGGCGTGCTCGGGATCGGTGATGAGGATCACCTCCGCGCTCCAGGGGCCGACGTGCGTCGTCTGGCCGATGAGTCCCTTGTCATCGAGAACCGCCTGGCCCTTGAACACGCCGTTCGCGACGCCGCGGTTGAGCAGCAGACGCTGCCGCAGGCTGCTGAGCTGGATGTTGACGATCTCCGCCGGCAGCCAGCGGTCGGCCACCGGCGGCAGCGCGTCGCGCAGCCCGCGCAGCTCGCCGTTCTCGCGGGCGAGCGCCTCGTAGCGCATGGCGCGCAGCCCGAGATCGCGCGCGTTCGCGCGCAGGCGCTCGTTCTCGGCCGCGAGCGCCTCGCGCGTCTGGAGACTCTCCTTCAACCAGCGCCACGCCGCCGGCGGGGAGTTCACCGCCAGCTGCAGCGGGTAGGCGGCAGCCTGCAGGATGTAGCGCACCTGCTCGAGGTAGTGCGCGCGCTGATCGAGGTACATCATGATGACCGACAGCAGCGCGTACAGCGTGAAACGAAAGCCGGGGGAGCCGCCGCGCCCCCCGAGCGGTCTGCCGGCTCCTGTGCCGAAGGCTGCCACTTAGGAAAACCCGCGCTTCCCGCGCTACTCCAGACCGAAGTGCCCCGGACCGAGTTCGTCCATCAGCTCGAGGATGCGTCCGCCACCGCGGGCGACGCAGGTGAGAGGATCGTCCGCTACGACCACCGGGAGCCCGGTCTCCTCGGTGAGGAGCTTGTCGATGTCGCGCAGCAGGGCACCGCCGCCGGTGAGCACGATGCCGCGCTCGGCGACATCCGCGCCGAGCTCGGGCGGGGTCTGCTCGAGCGCCTGCTTCACCGCGCTCACGATGGCTTGCAGCGGCTCCTGCAGGGCTTCCAGGATTTCGTTGCTGTTGAGCGTGAAGCTGCGCGGCACACCCTCGGAGAGGTTGCGGCCCTTCACCGACAGCTCGCGCACCTGCTGTCCCGGATAGGCCGAGCCGATCTCGATCTTGATGCGCTCGCTGGTCGCCTCGCCGATCAGGATGCCGTAATTGCGCCGCACGTAGTTCATGATCGCCTCATCGAAGCGATCGCCGCCGATGCGCGCGGAGTTGGCGTACACGACGCCATTCAGCGACAGCACCGCCACTTCGGAAGTACCGCCGCCGACGTCGAGCACCATTGAGCCGCGCGCCTCGTGCACTGGCAGCCCCGCGCCCACCGCCGCCGCCATCGGCTCGCTCACGATGGCGACGTTGCGGGCGCCGGCGCCCTCGGCGGATTCGCGGATCGCGCGCCGCTCGACCTGTGTCGAGCCGAAAGGCACGCACACCAGCACGCGTGGCGAGGGCTTGAGGGTGCGGTTGCCGTGCACCTTGTTGATGAAGAACTGCAGCATCTTCTCGGTGTAGGTGAAATCGGCGATCACGCCGTCCTTCATCGGACGCACCGCGGTGATGTGCCCGGGCGTGCGCCCGAGCATGGCCTTGGCCTCCGAGCCGACCGCCACGATCACCTTGCCGCCGCGCGTCGGTTCGTCCTGCACCGCGACGACCGAGGGCTCATTGAGAACGATGCCCTTGTCGCGCACATAGATAAGAGTGTTCGCCGTACCCAGGTCGATCGACAGATCGCTGGAAAAATAACCGCGCAGGCGTTTGAGCATGAAGCGACCGGAAAATTGAGGTTCGGGGGGCGACCGGAAAACGGCGGCTAATCTAGCAACCGAGGGGACATTCAGCAAGGCAACATGTATGATTTTGGGCTGGTTTTCTCAGTTCTCCACGCCGCTCCCATGGCTCTCACACGCGAGCAGATCGCGAGCATCGCCACACTGGCGCGGCTCGACCTCACAGCTTCCGAGATCCCGGTCTACCAGGAGAGCCTGTCGCGGATCCTGGACTTCGTCGGTGCGCTCGGGCGCGCCGACACGGCGGCCGTCGCGCCCATGGCGCACCCGCTGCCGGGCCTCACCCAGCGGCTGCGGCCGGATGCAATTACAGAAGGCGATGGCCACGAGCGCTACCAGCTGAATGCGCCGCTCACCGCGGCGGGGCTGTACCTCGTGCCCAAGGTCATCGAGTGAGGGTGAGCGGTGAGCGCTCTGCACACGCGCACGCTGTCGCAGCTCGCCGAGGGCCTGCGCCGCAAGAGCTTCTCGAGCGTCGAGCTCGTCGGTGAGCTGCTCGCGCGCATCGACAAAAGCCAGCCGCTGCTGAACGCGTTCATCTCGGTGACGGCCGAGGAGGCGCTCGCCGCCGCCCGTGCCGCCGACCGCACGCTCGCCGCCGGCGGTGGCGGTGCGCTCACCGGCGTGCCCATCGCCCACAAGGACATCTTCTGCACGCAGGGTGTGCGCACCACCTGCGGCTCACGGATGCTCGATAATTTCGTCTCGCCGTACGATGCGACCGTGGTCGCAAAGCTGAAGGACGCGGGCGCCGTGGTGCTCGGCAAGACCAACATGGACGAGTTCGCCATGGGCTCATCCAACGAGACGAGCTTCTACGGCCCGGTGCGCAACCCCTGGAATCCGCAGCTCGTCCCGGGCGGCTCCTCCGGCGGCTCGGCGGCGGCGGTGGCGGCGCGGCTCGTCCCGGGCGCCACCGCCACCGATACCGGCGGCTCGATCCGCCAGCCCGCGGCGCTCTGTGGCATCACGGGCATGAAGCCCACCTACGGGCGCGTGTCGCGCTACGGCATGGTCGCCTTCGCCTCGAGTCTCGATCAGGGCGGCACGCTCACTGCGACCGCTGCGGACGCCGCGCTCATGCTGCGCGAGATGGCCGGCTTCGATCCGCGCGATTCGACCAGCGTCGAGCGGCCGGTGCCCGATTACGTCGCCGCGCTCGAGGAGCCGATCGCGGGCCTGCGGATCGGAGTGCTGGCGGAGTTCTTCGACAAGGGACTGGATGCGGAGAACGAGCGCTGCGTGCGCGAGGCGCTCAAGGTGCTCGAGGGGCTCGGCGCGAAGGTGACGCAGGCGAGCCTGCCGTACCTGCCGCTCTCGGTGCCGGTCTATTACGTGGTGGCGCCCGCCGAGTGCTCCTCCAACCTCGCGCGCTACGACGGCGTGCGCTTCGGGCACCGCTGCGAGAAGCCGCGCGACCTCAACGACATGTACCGTCGCTCGCGCGGCGAGGGGTTTGGCGCCGAGGTGAAGCGGCGCATCATGACCGGCACCTACGTGCTTTCGGCCGGCTACTACGACGCCTACTACCTCAAGGCGCAGCGCGTGCGTGCGCTCATCAACGAGGATTTTGCCAGGGCGTTCAAGGACGTCGACGTGCTGATCGGCCCCACGACCCCGACGCCGGCGTTCCCGATCGGGGCCAAGACCTCGGACCCGATCACCATGTACCTGAACGATATCTACACGATCGGCGCGAATCTCGCCGGGCTCCCTGCCATTTCGGTGCCGTGCGGCTTCGTGCAGGGCTTGCCGGTCGGCCTGCAGATCGTCGGTTCGCATTTCAGCGAGGCACGAGTGCTCGCCGCGGCGCACGCCTTTCAGCGCGTCACCGACTGGCACACCCGCATCCCGGTGGGCTACGCATGAGCGAGTGGGAAACCGTCATCGGGCTGGAGATCCACGCGCAGCTCGCGACGCGCTCGAAGATCTTCTCCGGCTCCGCGACCGCCTACGGCGCGTCCCCCAACACGCAGGCGGACCTGGTCGACCTCGGCTACCCGGGCGTGCTGCCGGTGATGAATGGCGAGGCGGTGCGCATGGCCGTGAAGCTGGGCCTGGCGATCGGGGCGCGCATCGCCGAGGTTTCGGTGTTCGCGCGCAAGAACTACTTCTACCCCGATCTGCCGAAGGGCTACCAGATCAGTCAGTACGAGCTGCCGATCGTGGCCCAGGGCTCGCTCGAGATCGTGCTGGAAGACGGACGGTCGAAGCGCATCGGCATCACGCGTGCACATCTCGAGGAGGATGCCGGCAAGTCGCTGCACGAGGGACTGCCCGGGATGACCGGCATCGATCTGAACCGCGCCGGGACGCCGCTGGTGGAGATCGTCTCCGAGCCCGACATGCGCTCGGCGAAGGAGGCGGTCGCCTACATGAAGAAGATGCACACGCTCGTGCGCTATCTCGAGATCAGCGACGGCAACATGCAGGAGGGCTCCTTCCGCTGCGATGCCAACGTGTCGGTGCGCCCGGCGGGAACGAACAAGCTCGGTACGCGCGCCGAGATCAAGAACCTCAATTCCTTCCGCTTCGTCGAGCGCGCCATCAACTTCGAGGTGGCGAGGCAGATCGAGCTGCTCGAATCCGGGCACGCGGTGGTGCAGGAGACGCGCCTCTACGATCCGGACAAGGGCGAGACGCGCTCGATGCGCTCCAAGGAAGAAGCCAACGACTATCGCTACTTCCCGGACCCGGATCTTCTGCCGCTCAAGGTCGATGCGGCGCTCATCGAGTCGGTGCGCGCGACGCTTCCCGAGCTGCCCGACCAGAAGGCTGCGCGCTTCTGCTCCGCGTACGGCCTATCGGCCTACGACGCCGGCGTGCTGACCGCGAGTCGCGAGCTCGCCGCCTATTACGAGGAGGTGGTGGGCGCGGCGCCTTCCGATCCGAAGCTCGCCGCGAACTGGGTCATGGGGGACCTCGCGGCGGCGCTCAACAAGGAGAATCTGGAAGTGAGCGCGGGGAAGCTCCCGGCGGCGCGCCTCGCGCAGCTCCTCAAACGCATCGCCGATGGCACCATCTCGGGGAAGATCGCCAAGGAGGTGTTTGAGGTCATGTGGTCGGAGGGCGCGGCAGCGGATGCCGTGATCGAATCCAAGGGCCTGCGGCAGATCACCGACAGCGCCGCCATCGAGCGTGCCATCGAGGAAGTGATGGCGAAGAACCCGGCACAGCTCGCGGAGTACCGCGCCGGCAAGGACAAGCTCTTCGGCTTCTTCGTCGGCCAGGTCATGAAGGCGACCTCCGGCAAGGCCAACCCCGCCCAGCTCAACGAGCTGCTGCGCACCAAGCTTCGCGGCTGAGAGCGGCGCCTCCGCGCACCCGGGCGCGCCGCGGCGTCGCGGCGCCCCGGGGTCCCTTGGGAAGCGCAGGGTGAGGTGCCCGTCCCAGGGTTGAGTTGCCCGGCCGCGTGCCCCATTGTCAGCGCATGAATTCACCCGCCAATGCTTCTGTTTCGAGCGACCAGGTGCGTCGCTTCATCTTCGAGAACCAGCCGGTACGCGGACACTGGGTGCATCTGGAGGGCGCCTGGCGCGAGCTGTGCGCGCACTCCGACTACCCGCCGGCCGTCACCGAGCTTCTCGGGCAGGCGGTCGTGGCTTCGGTGCTGCTCGCGGCTACCCTGAAGTTCCGCGGCACGCTCACTTTCCAGCTCGAGGGCGATGGGGCGGTGAGCCTGCTGGTCGCGCAATGCACCCATGATTTTCGCGTGCGCGCGGTGGCCCGCTGCGACGGGCCTGCGGTGCGCGCGCTCACCGGAGAGGGGTCGCAGGCGCGTGAGGGCGCCGCGCTCTTTCGCTCACTGGTCGGGGATGCCGGCCGGATTACGGTGACGATCGAGGCGGAGGAGAAGAGCCTGCGGTATCAGGGGATCGTGCCGCTCTCGGGCGCCTCGCTCGCCGAATCGCTCGAGGCGTACTTTGCCTCCTCCGAGCAGCTGCCGACGCGCGTGCTGCTGTCCGCGGACGAGACCCACGGCGCGGGCATGCTGGTGCAGAAGCTTCCGGGCGCGGAGGATCGGCTGAGCGGCGAGTCGGGCACGGTGGAAGAGGCCTGGGCGGGCGCGCAGGCCGGGATCAGCCAGCTCGGGGCAGGCCGCCTCCGCGAGCACGGCATCGAGGAACTCCTGGCGCAGGGCTTCCCGGGGCACGACCTGCGACTCTTCCGTGGCGCGCCGGTGCGCTTCGAGTGTCGCTGCTCCGAAGGCCGGGTGGCGGGTCTCCTGCGGGCATTGGGTCCGCAGGAGGTGCGCGAGGTACTGAGTGAGCAAGGCTCGGTGACCGTGACCTGCGAATTCTGCCACCGACCCTACCGGTTCGATCCGGTCGATATCGATGCTCTCTTCGCGGAGGTCCCCGGAGCCGAGGGATCTGCGGCGATACATTGAGGGCCGCCAGCCTCGTATTGGCTCGCTGACGTTACAAAGTGGAGGCTAAGCCGGCCGGACCTTCTCCTGGGCCCGCGTTAGCGCGGCGCGCATCCGCTTGTCAGTTACTAAAAGACTTGTACAATTCTCTAAATGGCGCTGGCTCCGGGTGTTCTCCTCAAATGGCTGCGGGCGGCGGGTGAGCCGAGCCGGCTGCGACTGCTCGCGTTGTGTGCGGATGGCGCACTCAGCGTGTCCGACCTCGCCCGGGCGCTGAATCAAAGCGAACCGCGCGTATCGCGTCACCTGAAGATCCTCAGCGAGTCCGGGCTCATCGAGCGGCTGCGACAGGGGCAGTGGGTTCACTACCGGCTCGCCGCAGCGCCCGAAGCCTTGAGCTTCGTGCGCGGGCTTCTGGCTCAGCTCGACCGGCGGGACGCGCAGCTGCTGCGCGATGCGACGAGTGCACGGGCGGCAATCGCGGCGGATGCGCAGGCGGCAGGGCACGCTACCGAGTCACGGCTCGGGCGCGCGCTCGGCGGGTTCGTCACGGCCGGCGCGCCGGGAGCGGTGTTCGACTCGGTGCTGGTGATCGGCGTCATGCACCCGGAGCTGCTGGAATGGGCCGCACGGTCCGCACGGCAGTGCACGGCGCTGGCGCCGAGCCGCCGCGCTGCGCAGGGCGCGCGCGCCTTCGCCGAACGGCGCGGTTTTTCCTGCCGGGTGCTGACCGCTACCCGCGCTGACGCTCAATTCGGGTCTGAGCTCGCGCGCGGCGGCGCGCATTTCGATGCACTGCTGCTCGACCACCCGGCAGCGAGCGGTGAGGCGCTCGGGCAGGTACTGGCCCACGCGCGAGTGCTGCTCGTCCCGACGGGCCGGCTGTGGCTGTTCGAGCGCTACGAGTCGCTCGAGGGCACGCGCGACCGGATCATCGAGCACCCGCTCGCGCGCTTGCGGCGACTGCTGGAAGCCGCGGGGCTGCGCTGCGAGCGGCTGAGCCCGATCGAGGCCGACGGCGAGCACGTGCTGGCGGCCGCCGCCCGGCCGGTGGCGGCGGGTCCGGCGCTCAAGACAAACGCGGAGGGAGCTGCATGACTGCCACCACTGACCACGCGATCCAGGTCTCGTTCGAGTTCTTCCCGCCGGCGGACGCAGCGATGGAGGCGACGCTGTGGTGCTCGCTCGAGCGCCTGGCGCCGCTGGCACCGAGCTTCGTGTCGGTGACCTACGGGGCGGATGGCTCCACGCGTGAGCGCACTCACAACGTCGTGACGCGCATCCAGCGGCAAACGATGCTCACCGGAGCACCCCACCTCACCTGCGTCGGTGCCTGCCGCGGCGAAATCCTCGACATCGCGCGCAGCTACTGGGACGAGGGTGTCCGGCACCTGGTGGCGCTGCGTGGCGATCCGCCACGCGGGCAGGGCGCATATCGTCCGTATCCCGATGGCTTCGCCTTCGCGGCGGAGCTGGTCGCCGGGCTGCGCGCGCTCGCGCCCTTCGACATCTCGGTGGCGGCCTATCCCGAGGTCCACCCGGAGGCACCCTCCGCGGCGGCGGACCTCGAGAACCTCAAGCGCAAGATCGACGCCGGGGCGACGCGCGCCATCACCCAGTTCTTCTATGACATCGGCGTGTACCTGCGCTTTCGCGATCGCTGCGTCGCCGCGGGCATCGACGCCCCGATCGTGCCCGGCATCCTGCCGATCACGCGCTTTCCGCAGGTGGTGCGCTTCGCCCGCGTCTGTGGTGCGAGCATTCCACAGTGGCTGCACGAGCGCTTTGCCGGCCTGGATGAAGACACGGAGACACGCCGCCTGATCGCCGCCGCGGTCGCGATCGAGCAGGTGGAGGAGCTGCGCCGCCACGGGGTGCGGGAGTTTCATTTTTATACGCTCAATCGCGCCGAGCTCACCTACGCCATCTGTCACGCGCTCGGACTGCGGCCGCTGCCGCAGGCGTCCACCGCATCCGCCGGAGCACTGACGTGAAGGCCACCTGTGCGCACGGGGCCGTGCACGGTCACACGGCCATCGCGGGGGCAGCGCGTGCCGATCGCGAGCGCGAGCAGCCCGGACGCGACGGCGCACGCCCGGCCAGCGCGGCGCCCTTCGCCATCGAGCCGTGCGATGAGACCGAGCGGCGCACACGCATCGAGCGGCTGAAGGGTCTGCTCGCCGAGCGCATCGTGTTCCTCGATGGCGCCATGGGCACCATGATCCAGCGCCTGCGGCTCGATGAGTTGGGCTATCGTGGCGAGCGGCTGCGCGAGCACGGCCATGACCTCAGGGGCAACAACGACATCCTGACGCTGACGCGGCCGGCTGCGGTGAGCGACATCCACCGCGCCTATCTCGCCGCCGGCGCCGACATCATCGAAACCAACACCTTCAATTCCAACAGCATCTCGCAGGCGGATTACGGCGCCACCGCACTCGTGCCCGAGCTCAACTACCGCGCGGCGCGGCTCGCGCGTTACGCCGCCGACGAGTTCGCGCAGCGCGGCGGCGGCCCGCGCTTCGTTGCCGGCGCGCTCGGGCCGACCAACCGCATGAGCTCGATGTCGCCCGACGTCAACGATCCGGGCTACCGCAGTGTGAGCTTCGCGCAGCTCACGGCCGCCTATCTCGAGGCCGCCCGCGCCCTGCTGCTCGGCGGTGTCGACCTGCTGCTCATCGAGACCGTGATCGACACTCTCAACGCCAAGGCGGCGATCCATGCCGCGCTCACCCTGTTCGACGAGACCGGCATGTCGGTGCCGCTCGCGGTGTCCGGCACCATCACCGATGCCTCGGGGCGCGTCCTCTCGGGCCAGACCACCGAGGCCTTCTGGAACTCGATCCGCCACGCGCAGCCGCTGTTCGTCGGCCTGAACTGCGCACTCGGCGGCCGGCAGCTGCGGCCGCACATCGAGGAGCTCGCCACTGCCGCCGCCGACACCTACGTGTGCGCTTACCCGAACGCGGGACTGCCCAACGCCTTCGGCGAGTACGACGAGTCGCCGACCGACACCGCGGCGATTCTGCGCGAGTACGGCGACTCGGGCCTGGTGAATATCGTCGGCGGCTGCTGCGGTACGACGCCCGAGCACATCCGGCTGTTGCGCGACGGACTGTCAGCGCACGCGCCGCGGCGCCTGGCGCCGCTGCCCGCGAAGTGTCGCCTGTCGGGCCTCGAGCCGCTCAACATCGACGAGGACAGCCTGTTCGTCAACGTCGGCGAACGCACCAACGTCACCGGCTCGGCGAAGTTCCGCAAGCTCATCGAGGCGGGCGACTACGGCGCGGCGCTGGAGGTGGCGCGCCAGCAGGTCGCCAACGGCGCGCAGATGATCGATGTCAACATGGACGAGGGCATGCTGGACTCGGAAGCCGCCATGGTGCGCTTCCTCAACCTGGTGGCGGCCGAGCCCGACATCGCGCGCGTGCCGGTGATGATCGACTCCTCCAAGTGGTCGGTCATCGAGGCGGGCCTGCAATGTGTGCAGGGCAAGGCAGTCGTCAACTCCATCAGCCTCAAGGAAGGCGAGCAGCGCTTCATCGAGCACGCGCGCGCGGTGCGCCGCTACGGCGCAGCGGCGGTGATCATGGCCTTCGATGAGCAGGGTCAGGCCGACAGCGTCGAGCGGCGCGTCGCCATCTGTCAGCGGGCTTACCGCATCCTCACCGAGCGGGTGGGCTTCGCACCCGAGGACATCATTTTCGATCCCAACATCTTTGCGATTGCCACCGGGATCGAGGAGCACAACGGTTATGGGCTCGCCTTCATCGAGGCAACGCGGCGCATCAAGGCGGAGCTGCCGCACGCGCTGGTGAGCGGCGGGGTGAGCAACGTGTCGTTCTCGTTCCGCGGCAACGATCCGGTGCGCGAGGCGATGCACTCGGTGTTCCTCTACCACGCCATCGCCGCCGGCATGGACATGGGGATCGTCAACGCCGGCCAGCTGGGGGTCTACGAGCGGCTCGACCCGCCGCTGCGCGAGGCGTGCGAGGACGTGGTACTCAACCGCCGCGCCGACGCCACCGAGCGGCTGCTGGAGATCGCGGCGCGCTACAAGGGCGAAGGCGGCGCGCGCCGCAGCGAAGATCTCGAGTGGCGCAAGCTGGAGGTCGGCAAGCGCCTCGAGTACGCGCTCGTCAAGGGAATCGACGACTACATCATCGCCGACACCGAGGAGGCGCGGCAGCGGAGCGCGCGGCCCCTCGATGTCATCGAGGGCCCGCTGATGGACGGCATGAACGTGGTCGGCGACCTGTTCGGCTCCGGCAAGATGTTCCTGCCGCAGGTGGTGAAGAGCGCGCGCGTCATGAAGCGCGCGGTCGCGTACCTCGTCCCGTACATCGAGCAGGGCAAGGACGCCGGAGCGCGACGCGCCAACGGCCGCATCGTGGTCGCGACCGTCAAGGGCGACGTGCACGACATCGGCAAGAACATCGTGGGCGTGGTGCTGCAATGTAACAACTTCGAGGTCATCGACCTCGGCGTCATGGTGCCGTGCGAGAAGATTCTCGAGACCGCGCGGCGCGAGCAGGCCGATTTCATCGGCCTCTCGGGGCTCATCACCCCCTCGCTCGATGAGATGGTGCACGTGGCCCGCGAGATGCAGCGCCAGGGCTTCGAGCTGCCGCTGTTGATCGGCGGCGCCACCACCTCCCCGGCGCACACCTCGGTGAAGATCGCGCTTCAGTACCGCTCACCGGTGGTGTACGTCAAGGACGCCTCGCGTGCGGTCGGCGTCTGTCAGACCCTCACTCAGCCCGCGCGGCGTGCGGCGTTCATCGCGCGCGTGAGCGAGGAACACGAGCGGCGCCGCGAGCAGCACGCGGCCAAGAAGGTCAAGGTCCCGGAAGCCTCGCTCGCTGCCGCGCGCGCCAACCGCGTGCAACCCGACTGGAGCGCTCACGTCCCGCTCGCGCCGCGCGTGCCGGGTGTGCAGAGCTTCGACGATTACCCGCTGGCGCAGCTGCTCGGCTACATCGACTGGATGCCGTTCTTCAACGCCTGGGAGTTCGGCGGCAAATTCCCCGACATTCTCACGGATCCGGTGGTCGGGGAGGCGGCGAGCAACCTGTACGCGGACGCGCGCCGCCTGCTGAAGACGCTGATCGCCGAGCGCTGGCTCACGGTGCGCGCGGTGCTCGGACTGTTCCCGGCGAATTCTGTAGGCGATGACGTCGAGATCTACGCCAGCGAGGCGCGCCGCGAGCCGCTCGCGACGCTCAACTTCCTGCGCCAGCAGAAGAGCAAGCCCGCTGGTCAGCCGCACGTGTGTCTCGCCGACTACGTGGCGCCGGCAGCGAGCGGCGTGCGTGACTACTTCGGCGCGTTCGCCGTGACGGCGGGCATCGGCATCGAGGAGCACGTCGCGCGCTTCGAGCGCGCCCACGACGACTACTCGGCCATCATCCTCAAGGCGCTCGCCGATCGGCTCGCGGAGGCCGCCGCCGAGCATTTCCACGAGCGCGTGCGCCGCGAGCTGTGGGGTTATGTGGCGGACGAGTCCCTCACCAACGAGCAGCTGGTGCGCGAGGAGTACCGCGGCATCCGTCCCGCGCCGGGCTATCCGGCCTGTCCCGATCACACCGAGAAAGCCAAGCTGTGGCGGCTGCTCGATGTGGAGCGCAACGCCGGCATGAGCCTCACCGACTCGTATGCCATGTATCCGACCGCGGCAGTGAGCGGCTGGTACATCGCCCACCCGCAGGCGCGTTATTTTGCGCTGGGCAAGATCGATCGCGACCAGGTCGAGGACTACGCGCGCCGCAAGGACTGGACGCTCGAGGAGGCGCAGCGCTGGCTCGCGCCGAACCTCGGCTACGAGGTCTAGGCCACCCCAGGAAATTGCGCTTGCCGTGCTCGCTGAGCGAACACTGCTCAGCAAGACGCGCAATTTCCCGCGGACCCCGGGGCGCTACGCGGGAGTGAGCTCGATGCGAAGACGGCGGAACCAGGCTTCGGTGCCGCGGTGCTGCAACACGATGTGCCCCTTGGTGAGGCGCGCGAACTGTGGATAGTCGCGGAAGCGGCTGCGCGCGATGCGCGCCCGCAGCTCCTCGCTGGCGAGGTCGCAGCCGATCACCTGCTCGTCATCGATCCAGTACTCGACCGCGGAGCCCTTCATAACGATGCGCGCGCTGTGATACGCGTTGGCGCTGCTGCGCAAGTCGTGCCAGGGCGCCATCAGTCCGTACAGTGCGCCGCAGGAGGTAAGCGAGTCGGCACCCTCCGTGTGGTGCTCGTCATCGAGCAGCTGCAGGGCGGGGCCGGTGTGCGCGGCGGGACCCGCCGCTTCCTCCACCCGGTACAACACCGCGGTGTTGCCGGCACGCGGCAGGCGCCAGTCGAACAGCAGCGTGAAGTCGCCAAAGGGCTCGCGCGTGATGAGGTCGACGCGTTCCGCCTGCGCGACGGCGCGCAGCACGTCGCCATCCACGCTCCAGGAGCCCGGTGGAAACTGCTCGCGGCCGTAACCGCGCCAATCTGCGGCACTGAGCGTACGCTCAGCCATGATGAGAGTCCCCCTTCATCCGCGGGCATCGTACCGCAGGAAATTTGCCGGTGACATCGCCCGAAAGGGGCGAGCCGTTCAGTTCCGTGACGGGATCGGGGTTTCCCGGGTGCCTCTTACGGGGAACGCCTACCTTGCGCGGCGCTCGCTCTCGAGTGCGCGCAGGTAAGCGTCACCGCCCAGGTCGCGCATCTGCGCGAGGATCCAGTCGCGACGCGCGATGACATATTGTGAGGGGCGGTCGGCGTGCAGCCGCAGCGGATTCGGCAGCACGGCCGCCAGCGTCGCCGCTTCCGCCGAGCTCAGGCGCAGCGCCGGCTTGTGCCAGAAACGCTGGGCGGCCGCCTCTACTCCGTAGATACCGTCGCCGA
>DASQRV010000056.1:0-13349 GCA_035642735.1 Steroidobacteraceae bacterium | reverse complement strand
ACGCGGCGCAGCACCTCGTACTTCTCCAGCAGCTCGCGCAGCTTCGGTCGTGCTTCATCCGCAAGCACCGCCGGATGGCGGATGAGCAGCCGCGGTGCGCTCGGCGGCAGTGCTCCCCGGCCCTCGCGCCGCGACAGCTCGCGGCATACCGGCAGCACGACGCGTCGGCCGTAATCGCGCAGCACGTGCATGCGGTTGGTGAATAATGCACGCACCGTCTCGGCATCGAGCTCGCGGCGGCGGCGTTCGAGGTGTGGACGCGGCGCGACCCAGCGGACGCGCGCGAGGCCGAGCGCGCGGAGAAGGCGAATCCACAGCCAACCGATGTCGATCTCCCAGCGCTGCACCGCGAAGCGGGGCGAGCGCGGGAAGGCATGATGGTTGTTGTGCAGCTCCTCGCCGCCGAGCAGCAGCGCCCAGGGTACGAGGTTGGTCGCGCGTGAGGGCATCTCGAAACTGCGATACCCCACCGCGTGACCCAGGCCGTTGATGACGCCGCCGGCAAAGAACGGCTGCGCCACGAGATGCACTGCAATCATGATGATGCCGTACACGCCGAAGAGGACCAGGTGTGCGAGCACAAACAACGCGATGCCGGTATAGGCATGTTTGCTGTAGAGATGGCGTTCGAGCCAGTCATCGGGCGTGCCACGCCCGTAGGTGCGCAGCAGTTGCGGCTCGCGGGCGGCGGCGCGGTACAGCTCGGCTCCCTCGAACAGCACGCGGCGCAGCCCGAACACTACCGGGCTATGCGGATCGCCCGGCCGGTCGGCGTGGGCGTGGTGGCAGCGGTGCACCGCCACCCAGTCTTTGGTGATCGCACCGGAACTGAACCACAGCCAGAAGCGGAACACGTGTCGCAGGGCCGGATGCAGGATCAGTCCGCCATGTGACTGGTCGCGGTGAAGGTAGAGTGTCACCCCGAGGAACATGGTCTGGATCGTGAGGAACGTCACGAGCCAGTAGCCCCAGGCGGGAAGTTCAACGAGACCGTAAGGCAACAGGCTCACGGGGGCTCCGTCGTGCGATCGGCACGCGAAGCGTACGGCAATTTCTCGCCGCCCGGGGGACTTTTTGGCCACCCGGAAACGCGCTCAGGCGAGCAGGACGATCTTGCCGATGTGCGTATCGGATTCCATCAGTCGGTGCGCGCCGGCCGCATCGGCGAGGGGGAAACGCGCGTAGATGACCGGCCTCAGTCCACGTGTTTCAAACAGCGGCCAGACGTTGTCTCTCAACGCGGCTGCGATGCGCCCCTTGTTGGCGATGGGCTGCGCCCGCAGCGTCGAGGCGCCGATGGTCAGCCGCTTCAGCATGAGCGGGCGCAGATCGAGCTCGGACTTGTTGCCGCCCTGCGTGGCGATCAGCGCGATCCTGCCCTCCACCGCCGCGGCGGCGGCGTTGCGGGCCAGGTAGTCGCCGCCGACCATGTCGAGGATCACATCCGCGCCCTTGCCGTCGGTGGCCCGCAGTGTCGCCTCGACGAAATCGCCCTCGCGGTAGTTGATGGCGACATCGGCGCCGAGCTCGCGGCAAGCCGCGCATTTCTGGGCACTGCCGGCAGTGACGATCACCCGCGCATCAAAGGCCTTGCCGAGGAGGATCGCCGTCGTACCGATGCCGCTCGACCCGCCGTGCACCAGGAGCGTCTCGCCCTTCCGGAGACGTGAGCGCTCGAAGACGTTGTGCCAGACGGTGAAGAAAGTCTCCGGCAGTACGGCCGCCTGCTCGAGGGTCAGCGACGCTGGCACGGGCAGGCATTGCACGGCGGGTGCGATCACGTACTGCGCGTAGCCGCCACCGGCGACGAGCGCACACACTCTCGTGCCGAGCGCCGGCTCGTACACACCCTCCCCGAGGTGCACCACTTCCCCCGCCACCTCGAGACCGGGTATGTCGGTGACCCCGGGCGGGGGCGGATAGACGCCCTTGCGTTGCAGTACATCGGGGCGGTTGACGCCGGCGGCCGCGACCTGGATCAGCACCTCGAACGGCGCAGGTTCTGGGACCGGGCGCTCGACCGCGCGCAGCACCTGCGGTGGGCCGGGCTCGCGAATCTCCACCGCGGTCATGGTTTGCGGAATCATGGCGCAGCAGCCTGCCGCCTCACGCCGCCGCGCGTCAACCCCGCGGCGGCCGCCCTGTTGGATTCAGGGGCCCGGAGGCGCGGCTGCCTGCTCGCCGGCGGGCGTGCTGCGATGCCCGCAGCGCCCCTGGAAATGCTCGCGCAGGCGCGCGCGCTCCTCCGGAGTCATGCTCTCCCAGCGCTCGCGCCACATGCGCTGTCGCCAATGCCCGTGCCAGCCGCGCCCGCGCAGGCCGCCGGACAGGATACGGCTCAGCACCAGCAAGCCGAACGCCTGCCAGTACTGCAGCGACGGTCCCCGGAACAGCTCCGGCACGAGCGAGTTCCACAGCAGCATCACCGCGAGCGAGAGCACCGCCACGAGCGCCGCGACGGCCGCGAGCACAGCAAGCCCCTTCACCGACCAGCGAACTGCATGTCTCACATCAGTCTCCTCATCTCATCAGCCATTCATCCCAGGCCGCCTGCAGGCGCTCGCGCAGGTAACGCACCGCGTAGCGTTTGCGTGACAGCAGGGTGTTGATGCTCACCCCCGAGCGCTGTGCGAGCTCGCGAAAGCTCACGCCATCGAGCTCCTGCGCGATGAATACCTCGCGCTGCTCGGGCGGCAGCTCCGCAAGCGCCGCCTCGATCTCGGCGAGCAGGATCGCGCGCATCACTGCCGCCTCGGGTCCGCTCTCGGCCGCGGGCAGCAGCTCCGCGAGGCCTGCGCCCGCAGCGTCCTCCTCGGCGCGCGACGACGTGTGCGAACGCGCCCCCTTGCGCCGGAAACGGTCGATGATGCGATTGCGTGCGACGCGTGCGAGCCACGCCCCGGCCTGCTCCACCGGCTGCATCATCCGGTAGGCGAGGACCAGCTCGTAAAACGACTCCTGCAGGATGTCCTCGGCTTCCGCCGCATCCGTGATCCAGCGCCGGATGTAGGCGAGCAGACGCCCGCGCTCACGGCGCACCGTGGCCGAGAGGTCGCGGTCCTGCTGCGGGAGGTTCAGGGGCTCGCTGAGCGCTGCTTGCATCTGTCTGTTAAGACGCCCGGGCGCGAGAAATATTGTGAGCGGCGCGGGCCCGGGCGCTGTCAGCCCGCCTGAACCGCCAGCGTCCCGGAACGCCCCGGCACCGTGCCGGCGACGATGGCGTCACGCGGCAGGTTGTGCACATCGAGCGTCGCCGCGTAGCTCGCGAGATCCGTGAGTTGCGCACCGCGCTGCCGCCAGGCACGCAGCAGCCGCTCGAACGAGGGCAGGTACTTGCCGCCCTCGAGCTCGGCGTGCAGCGTGAAGACGTGTTCGCGAGCGCCCGGCGCCTCGGTGAGAGCGAGCAGGTGGTCCACGGGGTCGACGCCGGCGAGATCCGCGCGTCCGATGAGCTCATCGAAGGTCGGGAGCGTCGTCGGCAGCTGCGGCACGTTGGCGCTCCCCGAGGCGAGCAACGGCAGGAACGGCCCGCGGCCGCGCGTATCGGAGGCGTAACGGAAGCCGAGCTCCTGCTGCAGCGCCGGCACGTAAGGGTTCATCTGCCACCCGGCCGCGCCGTGCACCAGCGGCGCGCGTCCGAACACCTCCATGAACTCATCCCGGGCGAGCGTCAGCTCACGCCGCGTCCACGCCTCGCCCGCCCCGGCGACGCCGTCCTGCCAGCGCACGTGATCCCAGGTGTGCACCCCGACCTCGAAGCCGCGGCGCGCGATCTCCTGCATCGGAGCGCGACAGCCCCGGCCGATGTGCGGACCCGGCAGCAGCACCCCGTAGAGCAGCGTCTTCAGGCCGTAGTGCTCGAGCACCGAGGTGCGTTGTACCTTGCCGAGAAAACCGCGACGGAAAACACGCCGGATTGCCCGCCCGGTGTGATCGGGGCCGAGACTGAAGAGGAAGGTGGCGCGCACGGCAAGCCGCTCGAGCAGCTGCGCGAGGCGCAGCGCGCCCTCGCGCGTGCCGCGGTAGGTATCCACATCGACCTTGAGCGCGATGAGGGTCACGGGCTGGCGCTGCGCATCGGGCCTGGCAAGCGGAACCCGGCGCGCGTGCCTAGCCGAGCGGCAGCGGCTGCTGCGCTGCCTGGCGGGCGAGTGCGCCGAGATCGACGGGGCCACGCGCGCTCACCGCGGCGAGCAGCCGCAGTGCCGCGCCATCGCCGCAGGCGAGGTAGCAGCTGCCGCCGGCGGCGAAGAGGCTCGCGCGGCGAGGCACTTCAATCCCTTCGGCAAGCCGCGTGCGATGAATTTGCCAGCGCTCGCCAGCCACGTTGCCGAAGGCGCCGGGAAAGGGCGGCGCGACCGCGCGCACCAGGTTGTGAATCTCGAGCGCCGGACGCGACCAGTCGATGCGACCGTCCTCGGGACGCCGCCGTCCGAAGTACTGGCCGGCGAGGAGCGGCTGCGGCCGCCTTGGTGCGGTACCGGCGATGAGCGCCGGCAGCGAGCGCGCCAGCACGGTCTCCGCCGCCACCGTCACCTTGGTGAAGACGTCGCGCGCCTCGTCATCGCGCAGGATCGGGACCGCCTGACTGTCGACGATGTCGCCGGCATCGGCGCGTTCCACCATGTAGTGCAGCGTTGCACCGCTCTCGTGCTCGCCGCGCAGGATCGCCCAGTTCACCGGCGCACGGCCGCGGTATTTCGGCAGCAGCGAGCCGTGCATGTTCAAGGCACCGCGCCGCGCCGCGCGCAGCAGCGGCGCCCCGAGCATGGAGCGGTAGTAAAAGGAGAACACGAAATCCGGCTGCAGCTCGCTGACGCGGCGAATCAGCTGCGGAGCGTGCGGATCTTCCGGTGCGACGACATCGAGATCGTAGTCGGCGGCCGTGGCCGCGACGCTCGCAAACCACTGGTGCTCGCGCGGATCGTCCGGCACCGTGACGACGAGCGGCACCGCGACTCCGCCCGAGAGGAGCGTTTTCAGGCAGCGGGCTCCGACATCGTGGTAGGCGAAAACGACCGCCCGCGCTGCGCTCACTCCACCGTCCCCCGCACGCGCTCCGGCGCTGCCAGCTGCGCCGGGCGAGTCTCGGTCGACAGGTGTGGCAGCTGCGCCGCCTCGTCCGCACCGCCCTCCTCGAGCACCGCCGCCACGGTGTATCGCGGCCGCTGGCGCACCTGCTCGTAGATGCGCCCGACGTATTCCCCCACCACGCCGAGTCCGATCAGGGCCACCCCGATCAGGAAGAAGGCGATGCCGAACAGGGTGAACACGCCCTCGGCCTCCGGACCGACGATGAGGCGGCGGATGGCGAGGTAGATGACGAAGGCGATCGAGAGCAGCGCGATGACGATGCCGGTCATCGAGAAGAACTGCAGCGGCGCCACCGAGAAACCCGTCATCAGGTCGAAGTTGAGCCGGATGAGCCGGAACAGCGAGTACTTCGACTCCCCCACGGTGCGCTCCGCGTGGGCGACCTCGATCTCCACCGGGTGGCGCGCAAAGGTGTAGGCGAGCGCCGGCACGTAGGTACTCACCTCGGTGCAGCGGTTGACCGCGTCGATGACGCTCCGGTCGTAGCCGCGCAACATGCAGCCCTGATCGGTGATCTGGATGGAAGTCGTACCCTCGCGCACGCGGTTGAGGAAGCGCGATGCGGCCTTGCGCCACAGTACGTCCTGGCGGCTCACGCGGATCGTGCCGACGTAGTCGGCGCCGGCGTCCATGGCGGCGACGAGTCGCGCAATCTCCTCCGGCGGATTCTGCAGGTCCGCATCGAGGGTGATCACATAACGGCCGCGGGTCTGCTGGAAGGCGGCGAGGATCGCCAGGTGCTGCCCGGCGTTGCGTGCCAGCACCACCACGCGGGTGACGTCCGGGCGGCGCTGGAACTGCTCGCGCAGCTCCGCGACCGAGCGGTCGCGGCTGCCGTCGTCGACGAACACCACCTCGTAGGCGCGGCCGAGGGCGTCGAGCGCCGGGTACAGCCGCTCGAAGAGATACGGCAACCCCTCCTCCTCGTTGTACACCGGGATGACGACGGAGATATCCGGGGCCTGTTGGGCGCTCACCGGCGGGCTCCGCGCACGATGTCGTTGACGGCCGCGACCACGCGATCGACATCGGAGAGATGCATCGCCGGGAACAGGGGAAGAGTGAGGGTTTCCCGGCCAATGCGCTCGGCGTTCGGGAACTGCCCTTCGCGGTAGCCGAGCGCCCGATAGGCGCTGAAGAGGTGAATTGCCGGGTAGTGGACACCGGTGCCGATGCCGCGCGCCTTCATCGCTTCCATGAACTGTGCGCGCGAGAGCCCGAGCTGCGTGAGCGGCAGGAGCGGCGTGAAGACGTGCCAGCTGTGCCCCGCATCGCCCCGCTCGGGCAGGCGCAGCGGCGGGTCCTCACCCCACAGCTCGTAGTAGCGAGCCACGAGGGTGCGCCGGCGCGCGTTGAACTCCTCCAGGCGCTTGAGCTGCCCGAGCCCCACGGCGGCTGCCACATCCGACAGATTGTATTTGCCTCCGGCCAGCAGCGTATCGAAGCCATCGAGCCCGGATTTCACCTGGCCGTGCCAGCGATGCAGCTCGATCGCCTTGAGCTCCTCTGCCGAGCCGCCGCAGATCGCCCCGCCTTCGATGGTGGTGATGTTCTTGTTGGGATGGAAGCTGAAGACCGTGAGGTCGCCGAAGCTGCCGATGCGGCGACCGCGCCAGGAGGAGCCGATGGCGTGTGCCGCGTCCTCGATGACGCGCAGCCGGTGCCGGCCGGCGATGTCGTACAGGCGCTCCATGTCGACCGGAAGCCCCGCGAAGTGCACCGGCATTATCGCGCGCGTGTGCGGCGTGATGGCGGCCTCGACCTGCCCGAGGTCGATGTTGCGTGAGTCGAGCCCGACGTCCACGAACACCGGCCGGGCGCCGACCCGCACTATCACGTTCGCGGTGGCAACGAAACTGAGTGCCGGGGTGATCACCTCATCGCCGGCCCCGATGCCGCAGGCGAGCAGCGCCATCTCGAGGCCCGCGGTTGCGGAGGTCTCGGTGCGCACCGGGCGACCGCCGAGGTACGCCGACAGCACCGCCTCGAGTTGCGCGACTTTCGGCCCGCTCGCCAGCCACCCCGAGCGCAGCACCTCGCCAACGGCGGCGATGGTGTCCTCATCGATGCTCGGACGGGTGAAAGGCAGCAGCGGTTGCACGGGTCGGTTCGAGTCGTTCATAGGGAAGATGTCAGGAGCGTGCGACCAGCACGACGCCGAGCACGATGACACCGATACCGGCGACACGCTGCGCGTTGGGGACCTCGCCGAGCAGCCACCAGGCGAGCCCGAGGTTGATGACATAGCCGAGCGAGAGCAACGGGTAGGCCTGGCTCACCGGCACGCGCGACAGGCCCACGGTCCAGACGATGACACTCAGCCCGTAGGCCAACATCGCATACCAGAAGGATGGCACCGCCGCCACGTTGAGCGCCCGCTGATACACGCCCGCATCGCCCGCGATCAGCGGGCCGCTCACGCGGGTCGCGGCCTTCAGGGCGAGCTGGGCCATGGCATTGAGCAGCACGCCGCAGATCAGGATCGAAAAATCGCTCAGTCTCACAAACGACTCACCGCCACGGTGTAGTTGTCCGCGGCCAGCACACGGCCCGGGAGTCCGCGCCGCCGCAATGTGTCCCAGACGTCCGGGTCGAAGAATGCCACGGCGGAGCCGCCGGCGCTCCAGCGCTCCGCAAACTGCTCGATGCTCATGCGCCGGTGCGGTTCCTCATCCAACCCGAAACGCAGCTCGCCCTCGTAGCCCGCAAGCTGCAGCGTGCGGCCGAGGTAGGGCGAGACCGTCTCGCGGAACTGGCCGACACTGTACAGCGGCGTGTGCGGGCTGACGAATGGCTGGACGGCACGCACCAGAGCTCTGGCCGAGCGCGCGGGCGGAATGACCGTGTACTCGCACAGGAGAGACTGCCAGGCAAGACTCGCCCCCAGCACCGCGACGAGCACCATGGCGAGTGGGCCAACCCTGGCACGGAAGCTGGCCAGCACAGCGCCCAGCGCCGCCGCCGCCGCCGCCGCCGCCCAGTAGAACGCCTCGTGCGGCACGTAATTGTTGCGCCGCGCGCTGTAGACCAGGAGTCCGGCGGCCACGAGGACCACGAGCGGGGCGGCAGCGCGCGCGGCGTGGCGGGCCAGCCGCGCGGGGTCCTTCAGGTACGCGCCGGTGAGCGCTGCCAGCACCGGCACCATCGGCAGGATGTAGGGCGCGAGCTTCGATCCGGACAGGGAGAAGAATACGAGGATGACCGCGGCATAGATGAGGAGAAACCGCAGCGGCTTGAACCGCGTGCCCGCGCCGGGCGCCGCCGCGGCCGGCAGACCGGGATCGAACCAGGCGGCACGCACGGCGCGTGCCACCGGCACGAGCCAGGGCAGCACCGCAGCGAGGAGCAGCGGCAGGAAGAACCACCAGGGCTCGACGCGCTGGTGCACCGTGGTGAGAAAGCGCGCGAAGTGCTCGTGCACGAAGAAGAAACCCGGGAAGCTCGGGTTGCGGAGCGAGACCAGCAGGAACCACGGCACGGCGATGAGCGCGAACAGGACGAGGCCCGCCGCGGCGTGCAGCCGCCGCCAGGGCTGCAGGTCGCGCTCGATGAGCGTGTAGAGCACGAGCGCGCCGCCCGCGAGCACCCCGACCACGATGCCCTTCGAGAGCACCGCCAGCGCCGCCAGAGCCCAGGCGGCGAGCATCCAGCGCCGCTCCGCCGCGGCGCCGGGCGGTGCGACCTGCGCCAGCGTGAAGGCGAGCACCGCGGCGCTGAGCCAGAAGGTGAAGGCGCCGTCGAGCAGGTTGAGGTGCCCGATCACGAGGAAGAAGGGGCTAACGCCGAGGGCGGCGACCGCGGTGAGTGCAGCGTCCGCGCCGTAGAGGCGCTGCACCCAGGCAAACACCAGCGCGAGACACGCGAAAGCGAGCCCCACCGACCAGGAGCGCGAAGTCCACTCGCTGAAGCCGAAGATTGCGTAGACCATCGCCGTCGCCCAGTACTGCAGCGGCGGCTTCTCGAAGTACTTCAGGTCATTGAAGCGTGGCGTAATGAAGTCGCCGCTCGAGAGCATCTCACGGGGAATCTGCGCGTAGCGGCCTTCGTCCGGATCGAGCAGCGGACGCACCTGGATGGTCGCGAACCAGCCGAGGGCGAGCAGCGCCCAAGGCAGCCAGGCCACCCCGCGAAATTTCGCCTGCCACGTTTGGTGAGCGCTCATCGATCAGCAAGACGCGAAATTTGGCGGGGACCCCGGGCGCGGCGCGCCGGCGCGCCGCTCCCGCCCCACGCTTCCGCCCATCGTATTCCGAGACAGCCGTCCCCCAGGCACCGTGCTCAGATGGCCGTCAGTGCCGCGACGCGATTGCCGAAGCCTTCCTGGTTCACGTAGAAATCGATGGTGCGACGGATGGCGGTGTCCATATCGGTCGTGGGCGTCCAGCCGAGATCGCGCCGCGCGGCCTCGATGTTGGGCACACGCACCTGAATGTCCTGGTAGTACTTGCCGTAGTACTCGCCCGCGGAGACATCGACGATCTCGGTGGCGCGCGCGTTGTCGCGCAACACGGGAAATTCCTGCGCGATACGGATGGTGCGTTGCGCCAGATCGCGGATCGAGATGCAGTTGCCCGGGTTGCCGATGTTGAAGATGCGCCGGCTGGCACGGGAATCCTTGTTCTCGATGATGGTGAGCAGGCACTCGATGGCATCGTCGATGTAGGTGAAGGAGCGCTTCTGACTGCCGCCATCGACCAGCTTGATCGGGCGCCGGTAGAGCACGTTGGAGAGGAACTGGGTGAAGACGCGCGAGCTGCCTTCCTTCGGCTCTTCCGGGTTGTCGAGATTCGGGCCGATGAAGTTGAAGGGCCGGAACAGCGTGTAATCGAGATTGTCGCGTACCCCGTACGCGTAGATGACGCGGTCCAGCAGCTGCTTGCAGGCGGCGTAGATCCAGCGCTGCTTGTTGATCGGGCCGTAGACGAGCGGACTCGCCTCCTCATCCAGCACGGCGTCCGGTGACATGCCATAGATCTCGGACGTCGAGGGAAACAGCAGCCGCTTGCCGTACTTGACGCAGTGGCGCACGACATCGACGTTGGCCTCGAAGTCGAGCTCGAACACCCGCAGCGGGTGGGTCACGTATTGCGCGGGATTGGCGATCGCCACCAGCGGCACCACCACGTCGCACTTCTTGACGTGGTACTCGACCCACTCCTTGTTGATGGTGATGTCACCCTCGACGAAGTGGAAGCGATCGTTCTTCGGCAGGTCACCGAGCTTGTTGTCCGAGAGATCGATGCCGTAGACCTCCCACGGGCGCTTCTCGAGGATCGCGTTGGTGAGTGCGCTGCCGATGAAGCCGTTCGCCCCGAGGATCATTATCTTGAGTGCCATGTCGCTACCTCCAGCAGCACCTCACCCGCCCTGCGGCAGGTGAGCGCGCGGCGGGTCGGAAAAGGGCGCGATGTTAGCATCTCCGGCGCTCCCCGAGCGAGCGCGCTCAACAACAGCGGTTGACGCCGCTCCACTTGCGCCGCTCGGCGTCCGCACAGAACTCACGCCGGCTCATGAGTGGCTCGCCCGCATGCCTCGCGGCATGGTGCGCGCGGTAGCGCTCGTAGGCGTCATCGCCGCTGAGTGCGCGCAGCACGCCCCACAGTGACGCGAGGCGTGGCCACAGGCGCGGTGCCGGCCGTGCGTACCGTGCCATCACTGCTCCGCCAGCGCAGCACCCGGCAGTTGGCTCTGCCGGTACGGCGCCTCCGAGCTCGAGCGCAGCGGCAGGCCGCGCAGGCGTCGCACGCACACCCGCGCCATGTCGAGAATCACGAACCACAGGATCGCGGTGAACAGCACGGTGAGCGCGGCGTCCAGCCGCTGGTTGAATATCAGCTGTGGCGCGACGGCCGCGCGCTCGGCACTCAGTGCGCCGGCGGCGAATTTCGCCGCCAGCTCGCCGGCGGCGGCGAGGAAGCCCACGTGCACGTCGGGGCTCACGATCTTCTGCCAGGCGGCGCTCGTCGTCACGATCGCGAGCCATGCGAGCGGCGCGAGCGTCACGAACGCGTAGCGCGCCCGGCCCGACTTGATGAGTATGCCGGTGGCCACCGAGAGCGCGATGGCGGCCAGCATCTGGTTGGCGATGCCGAACAGCGGCCAGAGGATGTTGACGCCGCCGTTCGGATCGATGACTCCGACATAGAGGAAATAACCCCACGCCGCGACGAGCAGCGTGCTGGCAAAGAGCACGGAGGGATACCACGAGGTTCGGCCGAGCGGCGCCCACAGCTGGCCGAGCAGGTCCTGCAGCATGAAGCGTCCGACGCGGGTGCCGGCGTCCAGCGTGGTGAGGATGAATACCACCTCGAACATGATCGCGAAGTGGTACCAGAGCGCGGCGAGCCCCCGCCCGAAGCTGCTGCCGAAGATGCTCGCCATGCCGACCGCGAGCGAGGGGGCGCCGCCCGTGCGCGCAAAGAGCGTGTGCTCGCCCATGGCCTCGGCGAGTGCCTGCATCTGCTGCACGCTGACCGGGAATCCCCAGCCGCTGATGGTGTGGGTAGCCGCCTCGGGCGTCGCGCCCACGACGCCGGCGCCGGAGTTGATCGCGAAGTACACGCCCGGATCGAGAAGCGTCGCGGCGATCATTGCCATGATGGCGACGAAGGACTCGAGCGCCATGCTGCCGTAGCCGACCAGGCGCACGTCCGCCTCGTTGCTGATGAGCTTGGGCGTCGTGCCGCTCGCGACCAGTGCGTGGAATCCCGATATGGCGCCGCAGGCGATGGTAATGAAGACGAACGGGAACAGCGTGCCGCCGAAGAGCGGCCCAGTGCCGTCAACGAATTGCGTGAGTGCCGGCATCTTCAGCTGCGGGTGCGTGAGCACGATGGCGACGGCGAGCAGCGCCACCGTGCCGAGCTTGAGGAAGGTGGACAGGTAGTCACGCGGCGCGAGCAGGAGCCACACCGGCAGGATGGCGGCGACCCAGGCGTAGATCACGATGGCGGCCGCGATCGCGAGCGCGCCGTAGTCGAATGCGTTGCGCAGCTGCGGCTGATGGTCGATCCAGCCTCCCGCGACCACCGCCAGCAGCACCAGCGAGACACCGATGATCGATCCCTCGAGCACCCGTCCCGGCCGCCACAGCCGCAGGTACAGGCCGACGAGGATCGCCACCGGGATGGTGGCCGCCACCGTGGAGGTCGCCCACGGACTGTGCTTCATGGCATTGACGATGACGAGGCCCAGGACCGCCGAGAGAACGATCAGGATGAGCAGCGTGCCGATGAGCGCCGCGAAGCCGCCGAACGGCCCGAGCTCATCGCGCGCCATCTGGCCCAGGCTGCGGCCGTCGCGGCGCGTCGACAGGAACAGGATCGTCATGTCCTGCACGCAGCCGCCGAGTACCGCGCCGATGAGTATCCAGAGCGTCCCGGGCAGATAGCCGAACTGCGCCGCGAGGGTCGGACCGACCAGCGGTCCGGGACCTGCGATCGCCGCGAAATGATGGCCGAAAACGATCGCCCGATGGGTGGGGAGGAAGTCGCGGCCGTTATTGAGCCGCTCCGCGGGTGTCGCGCGCGAGGGGTCGACGAGCAGCACGCGGGTCGCGATCCAGGCCGCGTAGAAGCGATAACCGAGCAGATAGATGCAGACCGCGGCCGTGATGATCCACAGCGCGTTGATCGGTTCGTGCCGCTGCAGCGCGATGCCGCCCAGGGCAATGGCGCCGCCGAGCGCCAACACGACCGCCGAGACCTTGCGCATCACGCCCGTACCCCTGCCCCGCTTGCCGGTACGTTCATGCGCGCAGCTCCCGCAGCGCCCGCCCGTAGCGGGTGATGAGCGCGTCGCGGTCGCGGTGGCGTCCGTCCTGCACCACTTTCTCGCCGGCGCGCCACACACAATCGATCAGCTCGCGTCCGCCGGCGAATATCCAGCTGTCGAGGATCTCATCGTCGTGGCGCTCGAGGAGCGCCGGATGACGGCTCTCGAGCGTGATGAGGTCGAGCGAGGCTCCGGCGGCGAGTCCCTGCTGCCGCGTTGCCGCACCGCTGTGCAGCGCCTGCCAGCCGCCCTCGAGTGCCGCGGCGAACAGCGTGCGGCCGGTCGAGGCGTCCGCGCCGGCTGCCAGCACGTTGCGCGCCCGCTGCGTGAGGCGCTGCGAATACTCGAGCGTGCGCAGCTCCGCCGCCGCATCGAGCTGGATGTTGGAATCGCTGCCGATGCCGATGCTGCCGCGCCGGCCGCAGAACCCGGCCGCGGGAAAGATGCCGTCCCCGAGACTCGATTCGGTGATCGGGCAGAGT
>DASQRV010000055.1:0-2043 GCA_035642735.1 Steroidobacteraceae bacterium | reverse complement strand
AACTGCTCGCCGAGGGCTACGAGGGATTCGCGCGCGCGGCGCTGGAAGAGCGCGCACAGGCGGCCTGGCCACCCTTCAGCCGCCTCGCGGCACTGCGCGATTCGGCGCGTACGCCGGACGCCGCGCTCGCATTCCTTGGCGAGGCGCGCATTCTCGTCGGCACGCAGATGGTGACCAAGGGTCACGATTTCCCCAACGTGACTCTCGTCGTGGTGTTGAACGCGGACCAGGGCCTCTTCAGCACCGACTTCCGTGCCCCGGAGCGGCTCGCCCAGACCATCGTGCAGGTCGCCGGACGCGCCGGGCGCGGCAGCCGCGCGGGCGAGGTGCTGATCCAGACCGAATTCCCGGATCATCCGCTGCTCGGGCAACTGCTGGCGGAGGGCTACGAGGGATTCGCGCGCGTGGCGCTCGCTGAGCGCGCCGAGGCGGCCTGGCCGCCCTTCAGCCGGCTCGCGGCGCTGCGCGACTCGGCGCGTACGCCGGAAGCCGCGCTCGAATTCCTGACGCAGGCGCGCCGCCTGGCGCGCCATCCGCCTGCGGGCGTGCGGCTGCTGGGACCTGTGCCAGCGGCGATGGCCAAGCGCGCCGGGCGCTATCACGCGCAGCTGCTGATCGAGAGCCGCGAGCGCCGGCCGCTCCACGCCTTTCTCGATGAGTGGCTGCCGGAGGTCGAGTAGCTCAAGAGCGCACGCGCAGTGCGCTGGTCGCTCGATGTGGATCCGATAGAGCTGTTCTGAGCCAGGTACCAAGCGCTGCATCGCTATGTCAGCAGCGCGTCCGTCAGGGCCATGCTGGAGAAACACACCTCTCTGGGATACAATGAATACACGTATTCAAGGAGACCCAATCGTGGCGACTTCCATCCGACTCGACCCTGCGATTGAGAAGCGCCTGGATCGCCTCGCAGCGCGGACTGGACGGACCAAGGCCTATTATCTGCGGGAGTTGGTGCAAAGGGGCCTCGAAGATCTCGAGGACTATTACCTGGCATCCGCGACGATGGAGCGCGTGCGCAAGGGCGAGGAGCGCATTTACACGCTGGACGAAGCCGAGCGGGCTCTTGGCCTGGAGGATTGAACTGACGGCAATTGCCGTCAAACAACTCAGCAAGCTCGACAAGAGCGAAGCGAAACGCATCACGACCTTCCTCAGGGAGCGGCTCGCGCCCGCCGGGGACCCGCGCAGCGTCGGCAAGGCGCTTAAGGGCTCGCAGCTCGGCACGTATTGGCGCTATCGAGTCGGCGACTATCGAATCATCTGCGATATTCAGGACAAAGCACTGCTGATTCTCGTCGTCGCAATTGGCAACCGGCGTGATGTCTACCGATGACCGCCCACACCCCAAGGAGTCCGGGTGCGGCCAATCACCGCGGAGCTTCGGGTAAACTTCCGCGCCTGCCAGCCACGAGATTTCCAGGCCTTTGAAAGAACAGCTCGAGCAGTTGCTGCTCACCGCCCTTGCCAAGCTCGCCGGCGGCGTGCTGCCGGAGATGCCCCCCGCCTCGGCGGTGGTCGTCGAGCGCACCCGCGATGCGCAGCACGGCGACTTCGCCACCAACGTGGCGATGCGGCTCGCGAAGGCGGCGCGCAGGAATCCGCGCGAGCTCGCCGCTGCTATCGTCGAGGCGTTGCCGGCGAGTCCGCTGCTCGCGCGCGCTGAGGTCGCGGGCGCCGGCTTCATCAACTTTCACCTCGCGCCGCAGGCCTACGCGCGCGAGCTCGCGGCCATTCACGACCAGGGTGCGGCCTACGGCGAGAGCCCTCTCGGCGGCGGCGAGCGGGTGCTGGTCGAGTTCGTTTCGGCGAATCCCACCGGGCCGTTGCACGTCGGTCACGGCCGCCAGGCCGCCTACGGGGCGACGCTCGCCAACCTCCTCACCGCTGCCGGATTCGCCGTGGCGCGCGAGTACTACATCAACGACGCCGGGCGGCAGATGGACATCCTCGCCGTCAGCACCTGGGTGCGGTACCTGCAGCTCTCGGGCGTTACGCTGCCCTTTCCTGAGAATGGCTACCGCGGCGAGTACGTGCTGCCGCTCG
>DASQRV010000054.1:0-2907 GCA_035642735.1 Steroidobacteraceae bacterium | reverse complement strand
ACGTCTCATTTGTGTGCCGGTCTCACACTCGGGCACGCGCGATGCGATCTCGGGGGACCGGTCGGTAACCCCGGTCATGGCTGTGGTGACGTGCGCGGCGGCAGCCCTCTAGAATGGCGCCCCGCGCCACCCGGCCGTCGGCGGCGGTGCGCGCGGCGATCAAGCTGGTCAGACGAACGACATCGCGGTGAGTGCAGCTGCCTGCGGCCGCGCCGCAACTTTGAGAACTTTGGGGGTCTGAAATGCAGAGTGTGAGGCGGAGTTCTGCCGCGTTCTTCATTGCGGCATGTGTGGCTGGACTCGGGGTGGCGACGGCCGCCGGCACCGCGGAGCCTTCCGGGCTCTTTGGTTTCAGCGCGGCCGACGGTGCGCGCGAAGTGGCGCTCGAGCAGCGCTTCGACACCGCGCTCGATCCTTCGGACCTTCGCGGCTGGCTGAAGACGCTCTCCGCCGAACCCAATCACGTCGGCTCGCCACACGACAAGGCGAACGCCGAGCTCGTGCGCGATCTGTTCCGGCAGTGGGGCTGGGATGCGCAGATCGAGGAATTCGAGGTGCTCTACCCGACGCTCAAGCAGCACACGCTGGAGCTCGTATCGCCGACGCACTTCGTGGCGAGCCTGACCGAGCCGCCTGTTGCGGGCGATGCGACCTCGACGCGCACCGATGGTCTCCCCTCCTACAACGAGTACGGCGCCGACGGGGATGTGACGGGCGAGCTCGTCTACGTGAACTACGGAATGCCCGAGGACTACCTCGCGCTCGCGCGCCGCGGGATCGACGCGCGGGGCAAAATCGTCATCACGCGCTACGGCAAGGGCTGGCGGGGACTCAAGCCGAAGCTCGCGCAGGAGCACGGCGCGATCGCGTGCCTCATCTACTCCGACCCGCACGATGACGGCTACGCGAAGGGCGATGCCTATCCGAAGGGCGGCTGGCGTCCAGCGGAGGGCGTGCAGCGTGGCTCGGTGCTCGACATAGCGACCTATCCAGGCGATCCGCTCACACCCGGCGTGGGCGCGACCAAGGACGCCAAGCGCCTGGCCGTCCCGGAGGCGCGCACGATCCTCAAGATCCCGGTGATGCCGATCTCCTACGCCGATGCACAGCCGCTTCTTGCGGCGCTCGCCGGCCCGGTTGCTCCGGGGGAGTGGCGCGGCTCGCTGCCGATCACCTACCACATGGGGCCGGGACCGGCACGCGTGCACCTCGCGATCTCGTCCGACTGGGGTCTCAAGCCGCTCTACGACGTGATCGCGAGGATCCCGGGCTCCGAGGCGCCGGATGAGTGGGTAGTGCGCGGCAACCACCGCGACGGCTGGGTGTTCGGCGCGTGGGATCCGCTCTCGGGGCAGGTAGCGATGCTTGCGGAGGCCAAGGCAATCGGCGGCCTGTTGAAGAGCGGCTGGAGGCCGCGACGCACGCTCGTCTACGCGAGCTGGGACGGGGAGGAGCCGGGGCTCCTCGGCTCGACGGAATGGGCCGAGACGCACGCCGCGGAGCTGCAGCGCAAGGCCGTGCTCTACCTCAACTCCGACACCAACGCGCGCGGCTTCCTGCACCCCGAGGGGAGCCACTCGCTGCAGCATCTGCTGAACGACGTCGCCCGGACCGTGAACGACCCGGAGACCGGAGTCAGCTCACAGGCGCGGCTGCGCGCGCGGATGCTGGTTGAGGGCTACGAGAAAGATCCCGCCGATGACAGGGATGTCGCCGAGGAGACGGCGCGCGTGGCGCGCGTCGCTGCGAAGGGCGGCGATCTCGCGATCAGCGCGCTCGGCTCGGGCTCGGACTACACCCCGTTCCTGCAGCACCTCGGCGTCACCACGCTGAGCATCGAGTACAAGGGCGAGGAGGAGCAGGACGGGGTCTACCACTCGAATTACGACTCCTTCGATCACTACGTACGCTTCGGCGATCCCACCCTTACGTACGGCATCGCCGAGGCCGAAACGGTCGGCCACACCGTGCTGCGCATGGCCGACGCGCCGGTGCTGCCGCTGCAGTTCAGCGGTTTTGCCAGCACGATGCGCGATTACGTCGACCAGTTGCACAAGCTGGTCGAGGAGAAGCGTACCCGGGTCGCCGAGCTCACCCCGCTCCTCGATCACAATGACTTCGGGCTCGCCGCCGATCCGACGCGCGCCGTCGCTGCGCCCGCGCGTGAGGGCCCCGTGCCGGAGGTGAATCTCGCCCCGCTCGACGCCGTGCTCACCCGGCTGCAGACGAGCGCCGCGGCCTACGACGGCGCCTACGCGCGCCTCGCTTCCGGGCCGATCTCTTTGACTACGGCCCAGCGCGCGCAGCTGAATGCGCTGCTGCAGGGCATGGAGCAGCGGCTCACCGATGCGCGCGGCCTGCCCGGACGCGACTGGTACCGGCACTTCATCTACGCGCCGGGCGTCCTGACCGGGTACGGCGTGAAGACGCTGCCGGGCGTGCGCGAAGCGATCGAGGGGGACCGCTGGGACGAAGCCAACCGCTACGCCGCGATCACGGCGGAGGTGCTCGGCGCGTACTGTGACGGAATCGATCGGGCGACTGCGCTGCTGAGTGGCAGGAAGTGAGCCGCACGCACGGCATTCGCCAGCGCACCGCACTCAAGCGCCGAGGACAGTAAAGCCTTCCCGGCGCGCGGCGCTTTTCAAGCGTTCGTCCAAGCACACCAGCTCCAGCGAAGTCGCGTCGTGATCAGCCGCAATCAGCACGGCTGCGAGTTGCAGAGCATCGGCGGCACGCAGCGGGTGTGTGCGCAGCAGCCGCTCCGCTGTCCGCCGTACCGCATCCGATGGCACGATCTCATGCCAGCTCTCGGCGAGCGCCCGCGCGGCATCGAGCGCAGCCGCCACGTCATCGGGGGTCAGTAACCCCTCACGCTCGCGTC
This sequence comes from Steroidobacteraceae bacterium, assembly GCA_035642735.1. Taxonomy (GTDB): domain Bacteria; phylum Pseudomonadota; class Gammaproteobacteria; order Steroidobacterales; family Steroidobacteraceae; genus 13-2-20CM-66-19. The sequence goes on along the minus strand of DASQRV010000054.1, from coordinate 23 downwards.
GCGCAAGTGCAGAGGCAATCTCG
>DASQRV010000053.1:0-6574 GCA_035642735.1 Steroidobacteraceae bacterium | reverse complement strand
CGACGCGTGGCACGCCGAGCAGTGGGCGCACCAGCACACCGCTGCCCAGGGGTGCACGCGCGGGCATCGCCGCGAGCCCGGCGACACCCGCGCCGCGTAGCAGCTGCAGCAGCACCGTCTCGAGCTGATCGTCCTGGTGGTGCGCGGTGAGGAGCGCTTCACCGGCTGCTAGCGCCGCGCCGAGCAGGCGATAGCGGGCCGTGCGGGCCGCTGCCTCGAGCGACTCGCCGGGTGCGCGCGCGATGTTCGCCGTGCGCACCGTGAGCGGGACGTGAAGGCGGCGGGCGATGCGCCGGCAGTGCCAGCTCCAGCGCCGCGAGTGCGGCTGCAGGCGATGGTCGATGTTCAGCGCGCGCAGCGCGCGCGGCGCCTGAGGCATCTGGACGAGAGCGGCGAGCAGCGCGGTCGAGTCACAGCCGCCGCTGAAAGCAACGCACAGCGCGACGTCCGGGAAGCCCGGCAGCAGCTCACTCAGCCGCCGCTGCAGCCATTGCGGACCGAAGCTCGATGGGCTGCCGCGCCGTGCGCGTGCCATGCGCGCTTTACGCGGCGTTTTCGGCAAATACGCCGAAACCGGCGATCTTCTCGGCGCGCGCCGCGCGCAGCTGATCGCGCGGCACGGCATCGAGCTCATCGAGATGGCGGACGAGCGCCGCCTTGAGTCTCGTCGCCATCACCGCGGCGTCGCGATGCGCACCACCGAGCGGCTCCTCGATGACCTCATCCACCAGGCCGAGCTTCTGCAGCCGGTCGGCCGTGAGGTTGAGCGCCTCGGCTGCCGCCTCTTTCTTATCCTGACTCTTCCACAGGATCGAGGCGCAACCCTCGGGCGAGATCACCGAGTAGGTGCTGTACTGGAGCATCAGCAGACGGTCGCACACGCCGATGCCGAGTGCGCCGCCCGAGCCGCCCTCGCCCGTGACCACCGTGACGATCGGGATACGCAGCACTGACATCTCGAAGAGATTACGGGCAATCGCCTCGCTCTGGCCGCGCTCCTCGGCACCGACACCGGGGTAGGCCCCCTGGGTGTCGATGAGCGTCACCAGCGGCAGGCCGAAGCGCTCGGCGAGGCGCATCAGCCGCAGCGCCTTGCGGTAGCCCTCGGGCTTCGGCATGCCGTAGTTGCGCCGCACCCGCTCCTTGGTGTCGCGGCCTTTCTGGTGGCCGATGATCATGACCGTGCGCTCGTCGATGCGGGCCAGCCCGCCGACGATGGCGCCATCGTCCGCGTACATGCGGTCGCCGTGCAGCTCGTTGAACTCGCTGCCGATGGCATTCACGTAGTCGAGCGTGTAGGGGCGGTGCGGATGGCGCGCAAGCTGCGTGATCTGCCAGGGTGTGAGGTTGGCGAAAATGCTCGAGGTCAGCTGACGGCTCTTGGCCTGAAGCCGCGCGATCTCGTCCTGGATGTTGACCTCGGAGTCCGAGGTCACGTGGCGCAGCTCTTCGATCTTCGCTTCGAGCTCGGCGATCGGTTGTTCGAAATCGAGGAATGAGACAGCCATGGACAAAGCCTAACCTAACTGGCCAGCGCGCGAAATTGCGTGTTACCGCTGGTCGGCAGAGACGGCGGCGCCGGGGGCCGCCGCCGGGGGCGCGTACAGCACCTGGACCGCCTCGCGTCCGAGCAGCCCCTCGAGCTGTTCCAGCAGCTCGCGGCTGGCGCGCACCGACCACTCCTCGCCGAGGTTCAATGCGCCGCTCGCCTCCCTCCCGGCATACTCGACCGTTACCGGGCACGGTCCGGGGCGCCACGGCGCGAGCACCGCCGCCAGGCGCTCCAACAGCCGCCCGATCTCCCCGTGCGTGCAGCGGATCACCACGCGCCGCGCCTCCTGCTCGCGCAGCTTGTCGAGCTCGGTGAGGCGCCGCGCCGCGAGCCGCCAGGCGTCGCTGAACTCGTCGAACCGCAACAGACCCTCGACCACCACCAGCGCGTCCTTGGCGATCAGGTCGCGGTGCTTGAGCCAGGTCTCCTCGAACAGCGTGGCCTCGATCCGCCCGGTGCGATCGTCGAGCGTCAGGATGACGCGCGGCCCGCGCTTTTTCACCTCGTCGATGAGACCGGCCACTGTCACCGGCTTGCCGCCCCCGAAGCGCCCCGCCTCGAGCCCTGGCAGCGGGCGGTCGCTCACCAGATCGCCGATGCGGTGCGAGACGAAGCGCGGCAGGGCCGACTCGAAGCGTGAGAGCGGATGGCCGGTGAGATACAACCCCAGCGTCTCGCGCTCGCCGGCGAGGCGCACCGCTTCGCTCCACTCCGGCAGCGGCGCCGCCGCGCGGTGCAGATCGGGAAGCTCGACACGCTCCCCGCTCGCGAGCCCGAACAGATCGTTCTGCCCCGCCTGGTGTGCGCGGCTCCTCTGGTCGCCGAGCTGCATGGCCGAGGCCAGGCGGTCCATGAGCGTCGCGCGGTTCGCGCCGAGCCCATCGAGGCTGCCCGAGCGCAGCAGCGCCTCGAGCACGCGGCGGTTGACCTTCTGCAGGTCGAGCCGCCGGCACAGATCCTCGAGGCTCTGAAAGGCACCGTGTGCCTCGCGCTCGAGGATGAGTGCCTCCACCGCGCCACGGCCGACCCCGCGCACCGCGCCAAGGCCGTAGCGGATGCTGTCCTCGCCGCAGGCGGTGAATTCGTAGCGCGAGGCGTTCACGTCCGGTGACAGCACCGCGAGCCCCATGTCGCTGCACTCCTTGATGAGTGTCACCACCTTGTCGGTGTGGTCCATGTCCGCCGACAGCACTGCCGCCATGAACTGTGCCGGGTAGTGCGCCTTGAGGTAGGCGGTCTGGTAGGAGAGCAGCGCGTAGGCCGCAGAATGCGATTTGTTGAAGCCGTAGCCGGCAAACTTCTCCATCAGGTCGAAGATATGCGCAGCAGAGTGAGGCGGTACGCCGCGCCCCACGGCGCCGCCCACGAACACCGAGCGCTGCTGGGCCATCTCCTCGGGCTTTTTCTTGCCCATCGCCTTGCGCAGCAGATCCGCGCCGCCGAGCGTGTAGCCGGCGAGCACCTGTGCGATCTGCATGACCTGCTCCTGGTAGAGGATCACGCCGTAGGTGGACTTGAGGATCGGCTCGAGGCTCGGGTGGAGGTAATCGATGGCGGCAGCGCCGCCCGCGTGCTTGCGGGTGATGAAGTCATCGACCATGCCCGACTGCAGCGGCCCCGGGCGAAACAGCGCCACGAGCGCCACGATGTCCTCGAAGCAGTCGGGTTGCAGGCGGCGGATGAGATCCTTCATGCCGCGCGATTCGAGCTGGAACACCGCGGTGGTGCGGCACGAGCGCAGCAATGCGTAAGTTGGCGCGTCGTCCATGGGGAGCGCGCTCACCTCGAGCGGCGCGCTGCGCGGGGGCAGGGAGCGGTTGATGAGGCGCCCGGCGCGGTCGATGATCGTGAGCGTCCGCAGCCCGAGGAAGTCGAACTTCACCAGCCCCGCCGCCTCGACGTCGTCCTTGTCGAACTGCGTGACGACGCTGCCGCCGGCGGCATCGCAGTAGAGCGGCGCGAAATCAGTCAACACCGAGGGGGCGATGACCACCCCGCCCGCGTGCATGCCGGCGTTGCGCGTGAGGCCCTCGAGCGAGCGCGCCAGATCGATGAGGTTGCGCACCTCGTCCTCTTCCTGGTAGAGCCTGCGGAGCTCTGCTTCCTTCTCCAGTGCGCCATCGAGGGTGATGCCGAGCTCGAACGGAATCAGCTTCGCGATGCGGTCGACGTAGCCGTAAGGCATGCCGAGCACCCGTCCGACATCGCGAACCACCGCCTTGGCCGCCATCGTGCCGTAGGTGATGATCTGGGAGACGCGCTCGCGACCGTATTTCTGCGCCACGTAATCGATCACGCGGTCGCGCCCGTCCATGCAGAAATCGATGTCGAAGTCCGGCATCGAGACGCGCTCCGGATTGAGGAAGCGCTCGAACAGCAGGTCATGGCGGATAGGGTCGAGATCGGTGACACCTAAGCTGTAGGCGACCAGCGAACCCGCTCCCGAGCCTCGTCCGGGTCCTACCGGCACGCCGTTGGCGCGCGCCCAGCGGATGAAGTCGGCGACGATGAGGAAGTAGCCCGCGAAGCCCATCTGGCAGATGACATCGAGCTCGCGCGCGAGGCGCTGCTGGTGCCCCGCGGGCGGACCCGCGCCGTCTGCGAAGCGCGCCGCGAGCCCGTCAGCGGCGGACTCACGCAGGAACTCCTCGGTGGACACCCCGGCGGGCAGCGGGTACTGCGGCAGCCGCGCCTCGCCGAGCGTGAGCACCAGGCTGCAGCGGCGCGCGATCTCCACCGAGTTGGCGAGCGCCTCGGGCACGTCCGCGAACAGCGCCGCCATCTCCTGCGGCGTGCGCAGGTGCTGCTGCCGCGCGTAGCGGCGCACGCGCCCGGCGTCCGCGAGCAGCGCGCCTTCGTGTATGCAGACGCGCGCCTCGTGCGACTCGAACTCGGCCGCCTTGAGGAAGCGCACGTCGTTGGTGGCGACCACCGGCACGCCGCGGCGCGCCGCGAGCGCCACGGCGCCGGCGATGTAGGCCTCCTCGAACGGCCGGCCGAGGCGCTGCAGCTCGAGATAGAAACGCCCCGGTAACAGGCTGAGCCAGGCAGCGAGCGAGCGTTCGGCATCCGGCTCGCGCGCGTTGACGAGCGCGCGGCCGATGTCGCCTTCCTGGGCGCCGGAGAGCGCGATCAGGCCCTCGAGCGCGGCCACCGACAGCCAGCTGCGCTCGATGCGCGGCACGCCGCGCTCCTGACCCTCGAGATAGGCACGGGTCACGAGCCGCGCGAGATTGCGGTAACCCTCCTGCGACTGACAGAGCAGCGTCAGGCGCGAGGGCGCCGCGCGTTCACCCTCCTCCGCTACCCACAGGTCGATGCCCACGATCGGCTTCACGCCGCTGCGCAGCGCCTCGCGGTAGAACTTGACCATCGCGAAGAGATTGCTCTGGTCGGTGACCGCGACCGCCGGCATGCCCGCCGCCGCCACCGCCGTGACGAGCTCGGGGATGCGCACCACGCTGTCACTGAGCGAGTACTCGGTGTGCAGCCGCAGGTGGACGAAGCCCAGAGGCATCAGCCTGGCTCCTGCTCTTGCATCCCGAGCAGCTGCAGCAGCGCCTCACCGTCATACTCGGCGCCGAGACTCAGGCGCACCGGGCTGAAGGAGCGGCGGTGCAGGGGCGAAGGTGTGCGGCCGCGCAACGCATCGAGGTGCGCCGGCGTGCAGTAACCCTTGTGAGTTGCCAGCTCGAAGCCCGGGTAACAGGCATCCAGTGCCTGCATCATGGCGTCGCGACAGGTCTTGGCGAGGATCGAGGCCGCGCTGATGGCCGCAACGCGCGCATCCCCGCCGACGATCGCTTCGAAGGTGCAACCGAAGGGCAGATCGCGCAGATCAGGGCAGCGATTGCCATCGATGCGCACGTGCGTCGGGGCGACCGGAAGCGCGAGCAATGCGCGGCGCATGGCGAGCATGGTCGCCTGAAAGATATTGAGGCAGTCGATCTCGTCGCGGTCGGCCCAGCCGATGCCGAAGGCGAGTGCGCGGCTGCGGATGATCGGGGCGAGCCGCGCCCGTTCGGCCGGCGTCAGGATCTTCGAATCGGCGAGTCCGCGGATGCGGCGGCGGCGATCGAGGATGACAGCCGCTGCGACCACCGGGCCCGCGAGCGGGCCCCGCCCCGCCTCATCCACGCCCGCGACACGCGCGAGGTCCCAGGCGGCAGCCCTGCGCATCATCCACCGGCCTCCCGCCCGGTGGCGAGCGCGGCCGTAGCGCCGCCGGCACACTCGAGAATCGCCCCGGCTGCGCGTGCAGCGCCACCGCAGCGCAGGCTGCGATGGATATCGGAGAATGCATCGACCAGCTCACGCACGTGGTCGTGGTCCTCGAGCTCCTGAATCAGTGCATCGCCGAGCGCCGCGCCCTGCACCTGCTCCTGGAGGAACTCGGGCACGAGGCGGCGGCCGGCGAGCAGGTTCGGCTGGGAAAAGTATGGCACCTTCACCAGCTTCAGGGTCCGCAACAGGAAGGCGGTGGCGGCGCTCACTTTGTAAGCGACCACCATCGGCCGCCCGGTGAGGAGTGTCTCGAGAGTCGCGGTGCCGGAGGCTACGATCGCCCCCTCGGCGGCGGCGAGCGCCCGTTGCGCCTCGCCATCGAGCACCCGAATGGCAGGCACATCGGGGACTTGCGCGATCTCTCTCACAAATGCTTCACGAGCGGCCGGTGAGGCCATGGGCGCGAGGAACTGCCAGCCGGGGCGCCGTGTGGCGATCCGGGCTGCGGCCGCGGCGAAGGGTGCCGCCAGTCGCGACACCTCGCCGAGGCGGCTGCCGGGCAGCAGCGCCACGACGGGAGTGAGCGGATCGAGCCCGAGCGCCCGCCGCGCGTCCTCACGATCGACGCTGAGCGGGATCTCATCCGCGAGCGGGTGTCCGACGAACTCCGCCCGCACGCCGTGGCGGCGGTAGAACTCGGTTTCGAACGGCAGCAGGCACAGCACGAGGTCGCACGAGCCGCCGATGCTGCGCACGCGGCCCTGCCGCCACGCCCACACCTGGGGACTGACGTACTGC